>JBGQNR010000049.1:0-30303 GCA_041501225.1 Acidobacteriota bacterium | reverse complement strand
GTACCGTGACCGATCGAACGGGATCCGCCTTATCCGGGGTCACCATCACCGTCACACATATTGACAAAGGCATGTTGCGGCAAGTCATCACGGACTCGAACGGGGTGTACGCGGCTCCCTTGCTTCCCCCTGCTGCCGACTATCAGATCAAGGCCGAACTCGCCGGTTTCGCCACGCAGATCCGCAAAGGTCTCAGCCTCACCATCGGGCAGAACGTCGTTGTAGATTTCAAAATGGAAGTGAGCGGCACCAACACCGAGGTGGTGGTTACCGCGGCGACGCCCCTCGTGGAAACGGAACGCAGCCAGCAGTCGAACATCGTTGAGGCGAAGGAAATCCAGAGTCTACCCATCAACGGCCGGAATTACCTGGACTTCTCACTGCTGACCCCTGGGGTCACGAATCAGAATTCGCTCTCCAACTCCGGATTGCCCATGCTTCCCAATTCCGGCCTGTCATTCACAGGACAGAGCGGGCGCGGCAATAACGTCACCATCGATGGTGCGGACAACAACGATTATTCGGGCGGCAGCGTTCGGAATACCTTGAGCCAGGAAGCCATCCTGGAGTTCCAGATCAACCGCAGCAATTTCAGCGCTGAGTTCGGACATGCGAGTGGCGGACTCATCAATATCGTCACCAAGTCCGGCACCAATGCGATGCATGGGAATCTCTTCTTTTTCTGGCGCGACCATAAGTTTGACGCCAGGAACGCCTTCGCCTTCGGTCCCGATTTCAGCAACATCGATCCGCCGTTTTCGCGCATCCAGTACGGCTTGACCCTCGGCGGGCCGGTCATCAAGGACAAGACGTTTTATTTCGGGTCGTTTGAGCGCCTGGACCGCAAGGAGTCGCAATTCCTGCCGTTCAACCAGAACCCGTCGGTGTTTCTGCCCACGGCCAATCAATCCTCCCTCGTGGGTGCGATCAATACTTTGCCGGCCAGCGCCGATATCCCTGTGCCGTCGGCGCTAGCTCAGGCGCTGTCCAGCGTGTTCACGCTGGGGCCGAATTCCATCGCCCGCAAGCTGCTGGATCAGGAAAGTGGCGTAAAACCATTTTTCTCGGAGTTTACCACCGGCATGTTCCGCCTGGATCATTCTTTCAGTTCGAAGAATCAATTCAACATCCGCTTCAACATCTCCGACACTTATGATGAGGGGTTTGTCATCGCGAATCTGCGCGCTCGCACCAACGGCGCCAATAACGGCACCCGCGACACCGGCATCGTGTTGTCGGATACCAACGTCTTCAGTTCGAAGATCGTGAATGAGTCGCGTTTCCAATTCGTGCGACGTCATTTCAATTCCGTCCCCGTGGATCGGAACGGCCCGAATCTTTCCATCTCAGGCATCGGCGATTTCGGGCGCAACTACAACATCGACTCCTACCGCACGGAAAGCCGCTACCAGTTCATTGACAACCTCTCGCTGAATTACGGCCGGCATCGCCTCAAGACCGGTTTCGATATCAGCCATGTCCAGATCGACACCGAGTCGGAAATCTTTTTCGGCGGCTCGGTACGCTTCGGCTCCAATATCCCGGTGCCGCTGGCTTACCCGAACATTGTGGCGGGATTGAATGCGCAGTTGCCTCCGCAGGCGCGGATTTCCACTGACTACACCAAGCTGATCGCCCAGCTAGCCGCAGCTGGAAAGGCCTCACAGATCCCCAGCCTGCTCGCGTCTTTCACGCCGCTGCAAGCCTTCAACATGGGCCTGCCCTACTTCTTCATCCAGGGGTATGGCAACCCGAATGTGGGCATCAGCGGAAACCAAATCGCTTTCTATTTCCGCGACAGCATCAAGCTGGCCAGAAATTTCACGCTCGAAGCCGGTCTGCGGTATGACCTGGAGATGCAGCCTCCGGGGATTCACCGTGACCTCAATAATGTCGGACCGCGCCTGGGCTTCAGTTGGGACCCATTCGGAAATGGCCGGACGGTGATCCGCGGGGGATATGGACTGTATTACGCGCCTCTGTACCAGGCTGTGGCCTTCATCTCCAGGGTTTTGAGTCAGGATGAAGGCATTTTCCAGGTGGCTGTGCCCGCGACCGGAGTCCCCGGCCTGCCGCCGGCGGTGACCTCGATTGCCATCTACCAGACTCTGTTTGCCAAGGGATTTTTCGTCACCCCGGATGGCAAGACGGGACCGAAGAAGATAACGGCGGCCGACCTGGCCCCCTTCGGTATCACGCCCGGTCCCAAGGCGCCCTTCGCCGCGGTTTTCAGCGTCGATCCCTCGATTCAGAATCCCTATAGTTCACAGGCGAGTCTTGGCATCGATCGTCAACTGGGGAACGACTGGGCTCTATCGGTCAATTACATCTTCAACAAGGGCAACAAGGTCCTGCGCCTGCGCGACACGAATGTTGTGCGCTCGGGCCTCGACCCTGATCTGGGAATTCCCAAGTTCAAGCCCGTCAATCCGCTGCTTTTGCAGGTCAACCAGGTGGAATCGTCCGGCGAGTCCATCTATCACGGCGGCACCTTTGAAATCAACAAGCGCTTCGGCAATCATTACTCTTTGGCCGCAGCCTACACGCTCGGGAAGGCCATCGACACGGCCACCGACATCCTGCTCAACTTCAAGCCCAACCTCAGCGATAACGTCCGAGCCGAGCGGGGGCTGTCACTGGTGGATCAGCGGCATCGCCTTGTGATCCATGGGGTCCTGGAGACTCCGTTTCAGGGAGGTCGCGGCAATCCCTGGTACAGCCGCATGTTTGCCGACGTCAATCTGGCCCCGATTTTCACCGCGAGCAGCGGCAGGCCCTGGAATCTGCTGGTAGGCTACGACGCTAACTCCGATAACGAAGATGTCGACCGGCCATTTCTGGTCACCGCGGGCCAGCCGGCGGTATTTGCGGGCCGCAACACAGGCATCGGGCCCGACTACGTCAACTTCGACTTGCGCGTGACCAAGCGCCTGCATTTCGAAAAGCGGATGAATGCCGAGTTATCCGTTGAGGCTTTCAACCTTTTCAATCATGTGAATTTCTCGGGCGTCAACAACATCGTGCCGAGTGAAACGCTGCTCCTGCCGAATCCTCAAAACCCGTTGATACCACGAACCGTGGTACGGCCGGTGCAATTGTCCAACTTCAGGGTCGTTGCCGGCGGCGGGCGCGTGACTGATTTCTCAGGATATACGGCGGCATTCCCGGCACGCCAGATCCAGCTCGGCCTCAAGCTGAATTTTTAATAGAATGAACCGCAGATGTGCGTGGATGTTTGCTGATTGATTTCGGCGCGATATGCGGTTCCTTGCCATCCTTCCATTGCAGACTATGGAGGCCGACATGTTCCTTGGCATGCGAGAGCTATTCATTGTCCTCATCATCTCAGTAATCTGGCTGATCCCGCTTGCCGCTTTGGTGTGGGCGCTGATCACGTTGCACAGGATTCGCATCGGGCAGGATGCCATCCGGCTCAGGCTCGACGATATCGAAAGGTCTCTCCAGCGGACGGGAACTCACTGATCCACAACCCCGAGCCAAAATACACTCCTACTAAAAATAACCGCAAGAGCTTTTGGCCCTCTGCTCACAGCCATTCCTTTTGCGCCGAAAATACCGTGCCATGCTCATTACGGCGAGGCCTGTCGACAGCATCAGCCATGTGGCAGGCTCCGGCACCGGTTCAAACAGGATGTCGTGATTCTCATACCCGTATCTGGTCCCCGCGGTAAATCCGACATATGCATTGCCTGCGTCCAGATTCAACAGAGAATCCAATGACACAGGAATTGAGAACAGCAATCCCGAATTCAGATACATGCTCATGGCGCCCGGAATGTAGTCGATCCTGGCACTTTGGATTTGTCCGTCATTCAACGGCCGGTCGACTTCCTGGTAAAAGAGAACGGGATCCGCTGTGTATGGCAACGAGCTCACACCAAGATCCCGGATCAGGTCGTCATAAGAATGGTGGGGTACGTTAAAACTGGTGCCGCGCGTGTTCACGGCAATGTGATTGCCATCCAGGTCCCCATACGGCCCGTTCTTCCAGGTATCGAATTCAACGACGAGACTGTTGGAAAGGTACATGTACCCCATTCCCCCTGCTCCGACACCGATAGCCTGATTTCCCGAGCCCGACAAATCCCAGCCCCCATTTTGCACAACGAATGCGAATCCGTCAGCTCCAGGGTCTCCCCCGCCAGGATCCGCAATCCCTGTTCCTTCGGACAGGCGAAACCAGAAGGATACGGAGAATCCCGAGGCAACTGGTACCATGTTCTGGGTCCAAATGGCGCCGGCAGGCGGTGCACTATTAATATCATTCACCTGAGGATCTGTGGTGTCCGTAAGACGCACGCCATAAGGTATCGGTGTCGCCGTCCCTACGTACGAAAGAGGCAGAATATCGAAACGGATCGGAGCAGCACGGGCCACCGCAACGACCATGAGACAGAAGGCGAGCGTTATCATTGCACTGCTGAATCGCTTAACCATATAGTGTGGCTCCGATATCAATAATTAGAAAAATCGCTCTGATACGATAAGTATATCGAGGGAAAGCACAGCAAACCGTTCCTGTGTCCCCGTGTTTGCCTCGATATTCCTGTTCCTCGATGTTTGGTCAGTCTGGTTCACGTAAGGGGGTAAGCTGGACGTGTCCGCAGGCGGCTTTCGGGTGCTGCCTGAAAAACGGTGGGATCCTCCCAGTGCTGTTTGTCGCGAGCCCGCTCGGCCAGTACCAGAAACGTGCCCAAACTATTTATTTTATAGCATTATAGAGCCAAATAATCTAGTCAAAACGCGCGCCCATTCTCCATTAGATTCTGCTGCCCCCATGGCGATAAACGCATTCATTATGTCCCATATAGACGATAAGAATGATGAGACAAAGGAAATGTATGCTATGAGTTACACTGAAGTTGCCGCAAAGTTGCGGGGAATACACAATGCGGTTTCCTTGACAAGAAAGGTCTGCACCTCAAGAGCAATGTTCGTTGAAAGGTGATTCCTTGGCTCCGATACCTGACAAGCCACTCAAGGTGGCGGTGATATTTGGCACGCGTCCCGAAGCTATCAAGCTGGCGCCTCTGATCCGGCGTCTGAAACAGCAGCCCTCCCGCTTCGAAGCGCTTACGATTGTCACGGCCCAACATCGCGAGATGTTGGACCAGGTTCTTAAGCTTTTTTCGATCGAACCGGATTACGACCTCGACATCATTCGGCCGCGCCAAAGCCTGGCGCAAATTACTGCCAGGGCTGCAACCGGCCTCGACAGGGTTCTGGCGGAAGCCAAACCGGATTTCGTGATTGTCCAGGGGGATACTTCGACGACCTTCCTGGGCGCCTTGACGGCATTTTATCATAAGATCCGTATCGCCCATGTGGAAGCGGGATTGAGAACGCGGCGGAAATACTATCCTTTTCCGGAAGAAATCAACCGTCATCTCACAACGGTGCTGACCGACGCTCATTTCGCGCCTACCGCATTATCCAGGGACAACCTGGTTGCCGAGGGGGTACCGCAGGAAAAAATCTGGATTACGGGCAACACGGTCATTGATGCGCTGCAGGATGTGCTGCGGTGGAACAGGACCAGCGATGATCCCTTGCTGGCTCGCATAGCCTCCGAGAAGCGCCGCATGATTCTGGTTACTTCCCATCGCAGGGAAAATCAGGGCAAGCCACAAGCAGAGATCTGTTCGGCCCTCCTGGAGCTCGTGCGGCGCTTTCCCGATATCCTGGTCGTTTTCCCCGTGCACATGAGCCCGGCGGTGCGGGACACCATCCTGTCCCGATTAAGAGGGCAAGATCGTATCGTTCTTCTGGACCCTATCGATTATTTCAGGGCAGTCCATCTGATGAAAGTCTCGTATCTGATTCTGACTGACTCCGGGGGAATCCAGGAGGAAGCGCCGGCCCTTGGAAAACCGGTACTTGTCTTGCGCGATGTGACGGAGCGCCCGGAAGGGATCCTTTCAGGAACCGTACAACTGGTGGGCACGGATTCCGCAAGGATCATCGAGGCGGCTTCCCGGCTGCTCACGGATGCAGACGCGTACAAGAAGATTTCAAAGGCCGTGAATCCTTACGGGGACGGGAAGGCATGTGAACGCATCCTCCAGGCGCTGGAGTGCCTTGCGGGCCGCGCACCCAGCCCGGAATCCTTTTGCCCTATGCTGTATCGCACAGCCGAGAGGTAACGATCCCCTTCATTCGTGGACAGCCTTTCAGGGATCTTTGCGTTCTGACCCATCTTCCAGATCATCAAGCACCACGTAGGGAGGCAGATGACGGCTCTGCTCATGGACACGCCCGAGGTACTCGCCCAGAATCCCGATCGAGAGCAATTGAATCGCTCCCAGGAAAACGATGGCAAAAATCAGCGTGGGATAACCGGGCACACTATATCCCACCGCATAGGCAACCGCTGTCACGGCAGCATAAAACAGGCAGACGGCAATGGCGCAGGCGCTCAGAAAAAAGGCGAGCCGGAGCGGGCGCACGGAGAGCGCGGTTATGGCGTCCAGGGAGAGTTCGATCCGCTTGATGAATCCAACGCGCGGACGCCCGGCATGCCGAGTGCCGGCATCGAAGGCGATGGTTTGACAGGGTACGCCGAGCCAGTTCGGCATGCCCCGATAAAAGGGGCGCGAAACGGCGAAGCGGACCATCAGATCCGCAGTACGGCGGTCGAGGAGCCGGAAATCGCCTGCGCCTAGCGGGAGTGGGATATCCGTCAGCACTTGCATAGCCCTGTGAAATAGCCGGGATGACACACGCTGGAACCAAGGCGCCCCGGCATTCTGGCGGCGCTCCATCTGAACCGCACGAGCTCCGCCCCGCCAGGCTGCGAGCATTTTCGGCAACAGCGATGGGGGATGCTGCTGGCCGCAGTCCATGGTGATGACTGCCGCCCCGCGTGCCGCCTGGATTCCGGCCAGGAAGGCCGCCTGGTTGCCGAAATTCCGGCTCAGCCTGACGATGCGCACCAAAGGATCCAGTCGCCGGATTTCCAGCACGCGCGCGCTCGTGTCATCTATGGATCCGTCATCCACGAAGATGATTTCCACAGGAGAAATTTCCGCCGCCAGGCACCGGCGGATTTCCTGATACAGGAGGCATACGTTTGGCGCTTCGTTGTATGCGGCCACTACAATGCTGACAAGGTTATCTGCATTCATTTGCGATTTCGTGAAGGAATGCGGTGCAAGCTTCTATCCGGGACTCAGCTGCCTCGAGATAAGTGTACAAGCTCAGGTTATGGAATGACAATGGAAAGCGGCGCACCCGCACCGATGCGAAGAAGTGCTTGAGCACTTCCTGGATCTCATCGGCATTGTTCACATGCTCGTACCGCATCAAAGCCCCGTAGTTCAGCCCCGTGCGCAGGCGGAAAAGCAGGCCCGTTGTGCACCGCCAGACAGCTCCCCAAAGAAAGCCCCCCTCGCTGGGGATCCCGGCCTGAAAAACTCCCCCGGGAGCCAGCAGTAGGGCGCTGCGCGCCACGGTCGCGGGCAGATCCGTGAGATGTTCGAGCACCGCTACCGCAAGCACACGGTCGTAACGGTTCTGGTGCGGCACTTCGCGTATGTCGGCATATAGGGCTGCGACACGCGGGAGGTGGGGACTGTCCCGATAGAGTTCCCGGAAGGGTTCGACCACTTCATAGCGGCCACACTGCGGCTCCCAGGCAACATGGTTGAGAGTCCCGGCGCCGATCTCCAGAATGGAACCGGAAGACCTGCCTGCCGCGATCTGCCTGTGCATCCAGCCTTCCAGGCAGAGCACTACGGCCAGAAAGGGATCGGACCCTCGGCGGTTGGCACGGTGATGTTCAACATAGATCGCCTGGTGTGAAACCGGGAGCGGCGGTCGGGTTCTTGGATAGGATTTCAGCAATTTCAGCATAAAGCTGCCCATGGCTCACGGCGGCAGGACACGATATAGCAGCAACGACTCGCGTGCATTGGCTGCAGCCGCTTCTGCGACCAACTCCAAGGAGAGGCCGGTTTCAAACAAGGGCTTTTGCTCTGCGCGGATCAAGAGATAATCCGCCCGGGCTTCCCGGATATCCTGAGCCCGAGCTTGCCTGAAGAGAGTGAGCACTTCATGGCGATAGTCACGGCCCATGCAGCCGTAAGTCAGATAACCGGCGGCAGCGTTAAAAATCCGCGCGGGTGGAAGTGTGTCAATGGCCGCCGGCAAGCCGAATCGAGCGGCGCCTTCCCGCGCTGGGATTGCCAGTCTATAGAGAATAGCCCCCGCCAGCGATTTCTCCAACGAAAAGCACATCACTAGAAATGCCAGGAACACAACCGCCCGAAAGATCGGTTTCCTGAGCCGTTTCCACATTTCGGCCACGAGAAAGAAAGAGAGCAGGATCCCGAAGGCGGCATGCCGCGTGTAGACGCTGGGCCGGGAGACGAAATAGACAAAACAGGAGACCACACATAAATAGGCAAGCATTCGCTCAAAGCGGCACTTGCCTTCCTCAGCTTTCCAGTTGCAGATCATGGATACAGGCCACCAGAGCAGGCCCGGCAGAACTATGGCTGTGAATACAGCGCCTACGCCAGTATCATAAATATAGGTGTAGCCCAGTTCCGTCCACGGATACAGGGCGATCAGCCATGGCTTGTCATGCATGACGCCAACGACAGGAGAGATGGAGTCAATCGGCATGCCGGGCATGCCCAGCATACTGATCGGGAAAAACGGATTCCCGTGAATCAGCGCATTCCGCAGATACCAGAAACAGCCGCCGATCAAAGCGAAAAAGCTGATTGTCAGCAAGATGAGGACAATTCTAGACCAGTGGAGGCGTGCGTCAGGGGAGGGGAAATGGCAGTACTCGCTCCGGCACATCACAATGAACAGTGCCAATACCATAAAAGCACAAGAGGGAAGAAGCGACAACCGCGCTCCTGCGGCCAAGCCCAGAGCCAAGCCGAAGCAACAGATGGATACGGGCTCGGCACAACCGGTCCGATACATGCCAATTAGAAAAATCAGGCTCATCAACATCGCCGCAATCCCAACCAGATCTGAGTTGGGGATGCTTGCCAGGTATGGGAAAACCGGGAAAGTGACGGATGCACAGGCAGCGATCAGGGCGGGCTGCCGTTCGAGCGCCAGGCATCGGCAAAGGTTGTAAAGGATGGCGGCTATCAGCAGTGCGACTAAGAAACTCGGAAGACTGGCTAAACGATCATTGCCAGGGAACAGGAACCAGCGCAATAAAAGTTCGCCGTTCGAGGGATAGGTGAAGGGAATATCGTGCCTTACCATGATATTCCCGGAAATGCCATACCCGGCTGCCAGCGGCAGGTGGTAGGCCCCGGCGTCATAGCCAGGGTCGTAGCCGATTCCAAGGAGGAGTGCTGTGAATAGGACCGTTGCGGCAGGCACCATAAATGCAATTCCCCACACCCCGATCCTCTCCGAAGCCTCCTGGTTATTCTTGACCGGATTGGCGCCCGGCCTGATCAAGGAAAAAATAAACATGCCTGCAGCGGCCAGGCCGAGGATTGCCATGTGGTTGGCATAGATCACCCGGCGATGGCCGTCAGGCCAGAACAATAATGCCAGGAGGATCTGGGGAACGATCAGGCAGGCCGGAAGAAACAAAGATAGTGATAGAACAAAATTGATTCGCCCGCGCATATTCCGCCAGGCCAGGAAGGATACGAGGAAGGACAGGGCGAGAAGGCTGGCCAGCAAGGTTAGCTGCCGCAGATCCCACGGAATCCCTGAAAACAGCCGCTTCCAAAGTTGGATCCAAAGGGGATCGGGCAATGAGGACAGCCCGTTATAAAGGGCACGAAAATAATCCCATGAGCTCAGCCAGTAGCGGAGGCCGGCGCTGAAGCAGAGATAGCCTGCCAGCGATACAGCACAGATTGCAGCTAGAATCCAGCTGTTCGTGGCTTTTTGATTCATTATTAGAATTCGTAGAAAAGGCCTGTTCGGATCGCATGGCGTTCGGAATGGCTGTCCACGATCCTTGAATAATCGTATCGGCAGGTGATCCCCGCGTGTTTGGCAAGCCACTTCGTGAGAATCGCGAAGGCGCCGAATGTTTGATATCGGACCTCGAAGGGTTTGTCGGCAATCAGCATGTACGCTGCCCCACCGCCTGACATCCCGCCCGCCAGGTAGTACTTCCCAAGCAAGCCATAGGTGGCGGAGAACTGGCCGGATACGGATCGCTGATTGCCTGGCCTGGCGAAGTTGAGGTTGACACTCCCGGAAAAAATGAATTTGCGCCAGTAATAGATATCCCCCAGGGCGATGATGCGCCCCCCACCACTGTTCCCGTAGGCGGGCAACTCGGTCAGTCCGGCTGAGAAAGCCATCCCCTTTACTTTCGGCACTGAAAAAATGCCCGCCACGTCATAACGCCTGTGCGGAGAAAACTGGATCTTTGCTTGCTGAGCGGCGCTGATTCCCCAGATGGCATAAAACCACTTAGTAAAGGTCAGGTAGGATCCGATGCTATAGGCGGATTGCGAGCCGTTGCCATTGCTGATCCTGGCCACCCCGCCAAATGGAGCGATCCTCTTGATGCCCGTATATGTCAGCCTGACATCCCAGCCGCGCCAGTTAAGCGATCCGTGCCCGGGGACAAAGGGGCTATAAAATCCCCCCATCTCCAAGTGAAAATCTGTCTTTTCCCGGCTCTTTGGAGGCTTCTCCTTCTCGACGGTTGGGTCGGGGGTGGTTGTGATGGCTCCCGTTCCGGACTGTGACGTCTTGGTGGCAGTCTGTGCGCAGAGGGGTACTGGCAACATGAGAACCAGGAGAACAGGTCCGAGCCATAATCGATTCATGACTACCCTCGCCAAGGAGCATAACTGAAATGAGCGGAAATTATCACCATATCCTGGCCGGCAGAGCGACCCGGCAGTATCGGGATCGCCTTCACACGATCACTTATCGTACAATTCAGATCATAACGCCGCAATCATTCGGCCGGGTGCGCAGCGCGCGCAATGCACCGGAAGCTCCCAGTTCCTATTATTGAGGACCCGGCCTATTCTCCAGGAAAACCGTTAAGATCATTGGAGGCCAACCACTACATGGTTCCCCGCACAAACCTTGCCGTGTACGATGACATCCTCTGCGAGCAACAGGTTGTCGGCGGCATATGCCGCAGTTTTCCTGGCGTCATCACCTCCGCGGACGCCAGGATTGATCCGCAGTTCCTTTCCAGACCACACCACGCCATGAAATCGTGTCCATGGCCCCAATGAAATGTCGCCATCGGCAATCATGTTGCCCTTGCATAGTGAACGCTCCCCGACAATGATGCTGGCCTTGGCTTTAATGTCCCCCTCCACCACACTGCCGGACGGAAGAACACAGTCTCCCCTGACGATGAGGCCCGTTCGGATTAGGAGTGGTGCCGATGGTTTCAGGTCACCATCATAGGACCAGCAATTCGTAGCCAGCCGAACAAGCTTCTTTGTATCTATGCCGGCCTGGGCAAGACGGCTATGCATTGTTGGGTGAGCATCTGCTACCGGAATTTCCAGCTCGGGCACCTCCGGGACCGCTGCCATCTCGTCATGTTCCCGTTCGGGGCGCACCGTGCTCACTGTAGGCGCGTAGGCCGACAGGACCAATGCGCCCTTTCTCAAGCGTATGATCCGGCCGGCAGTTGCACGAGAAGCTACAGTGGCGTCTGCGCCGATTTCCAATTCCCCGGCACAGTCGACCCAGCGTGTAATGCGGGCAGATTTGCCGATCGTCAAATTGCCGTCGGCAGCAACGGCCTGCAACCGGCTCCCTTCACCCACGTTTGCGTCTCCAGACACATAAATCTCGCGATGGAAGATGCTGCCCGCACCACATCGGAAAGCGCCTTGCACCACGAGGATGTCATCAGATTTGCTTAGAGGCGGGTACTGGCAGGACTGGGAGATTCGCAGACGTTCTCTCCCTTTTTTTATCATCCGCGTTCCATCAGGCGAAGCCGAGAAGACCGGCAGCTTCATCCATTCCGAAATTTTCATTCGAAACGAGCGGGCGAAATAATCTTCAATTCTTACATAGCTGGGATCGATGAGAGGCGCTTCCACACTTCGCGATCTCAACCATGCGCGGTATGCCGGTACGAAATGAGCACATATCAGCATAATGAAGATAATCGCAAAAGCCAGGAAAGGCAGGATTATCACGGGAGCTTCGCCTCACGTTTGCAGAAATAGAGTCCATTTTGTGAGCGGATCAGGAGTGGATCTGAGGATTTGCCGCCATTCCCATTTCGGTAAGGACCTCCGTTGCCATTGCGGTATCGCTTAGTTTTATCCCAGCGGTCATTTTTCGATCCGAAAAGGCCGCTCAGGTAGAATCCCGCCAACGCATAACAAATGGCACCAGTGCTCGCAAAGAAATTAAAAAGGTTTAAAGGCAGGAGCTTTGCCCTCTGGCGGTTGCAATCCAGCAAGGCTGCAGCGGAAAGCTCCAGGAATGTCGCCTGATTGCCAAACAGCTGATAACCCACAAAGGTCAAAGCGACCAGAAACATCGCTGAAATCTGGGCATGCGGCGTGAAAAAGAGAATTAAGGAAGCGAGCCAGCCGAGCACGAGGATTGGCGCCGACAAATAGCAGGCCAGGACAAAAATGCCATCGATCTTCTCCATGGCGGAGAGGTGTTTCCCCTTCAACCAGCTTCTCCAGAAAGCGTGCAGGCATTCCGTATGACCGGTCGCCCAGCGCCGGATTTGGCGGCTGCGCACTTGCCAGGTTTCCGGAGCTTCTTCGTAGCATTCGGCTCGATTTACGTAAGCGACTTTCCAACCGTGCATGACCATGCGGAAGGTCAAGTCGGTGTCCTCCGTCAGAGAGTTCGCATTCCACCCGCCCACCGCCTTCAACACTGAGGCCCGAACGCCACCCACGGTACCGCCGAACTGAGGAGTCAAACCGAGGTTGTACCGGGCTTGCTGGCCAATCTGGTAACCGGCGCTGCGCTCCAACTCCAGCAATCCGGCAAGGAGGCTTGCGCCCCCATTATGAGGAACCACCCTGCCCATTACCGCACCCACTTCGGGATCACAGAAAGGCGCGATCAGGAACTTGATCATCGCCCGGCCGGGAATGTAATCGGCATCGAAAAGCAGCAGGATCTCCCCGCTGGCGTGGGGACTGGCAAAGGTCAAGGCCCCTCCCTTGCCTCCATTGCCCCTGGCACGGTGCAGCGCTTTAACGATCGGGTATTTTGCCGCAAACTCATCAATAATCTCACCCGTTCGATCTTTCGATCGGTCATCGATGGCAATGATCTCCAGCTTGCGCCAGTCGTAATCGCAATTTACGAGGGATTGCAGTACGTCGGCAGCTACGGCTTCCTCATTATGCATGGGCACCAATATGGAAACGGTCGGCGCAGCAAAGCCCACCAGCTCCATCATGTCTTTGGGTTTATTCAGTGACACGCGAAAAAGAACAAACAGGTGATGCCGAATGGCATAGGCCGTCAGCACGAGAATTGTGAAAGCCAAGACGATTTTGGCAGCCATTAGGAGGATAGTCACAACTTTCTCTCCCCCATGACCTGCCGGACCGACTGGTCAAGCGCAAAGGAATAAAAAAAGACGAGACATACAAAATCAAACAAAACGCCGAGGCAAAACCACAGGAGGGGCAGGAACAAGATTCCTGTGTAATGCATAGTGCCAAGGCAAAAGGCAAGCCTTATCGCAGACCAGACCACTACATAAAGCTGCAGCATCAGTGCGCACACGATTCCCTTCACCACAGAAGGCAAGATCAATATGAACATTAGGGAAGAAATCCATGGGAGGAGTATCCATACCAGGATTTCACCACGCAGCCAAATCCGGGTGTACATGGCCGAGTCAAAGTTAAAAGAGCCGAATAGTATGACTCCGGCGGCAGCGCAAATCAGGGTCGCCAAAAAGACGACGAAATTGCGTCCCAGCGGAATGCTCCGATGAATCAGAATCAGCCCGGCGATGGATGCCACGAAGAGAAATCCCGTACGCACCGGATTTGCCCGATTGGATGGAAACGGAACCTCAGGAGCGGATGCAGTTTCCAGATAGGGAAAGACTTCAACCGGCTTGTACCCGGTAATTGGGATAGATGTATATTTCAGAACCAATTCCAAAAATCGACCATGAGCGTTGAGCAGAGAGTTGCCGAAATAAAATAGGCCGCCACTCATTGCCAGAGCCAGGCTAAGGGCTGCGATAACGCGTGCCCTGGATATGGGAAAAGCCCTGATACTACGATGTGGGTAGATCGCTTCTCGTCTCACAAGGAGCACCCAAAATGGGAGAGGGAAGTCTATACGTATATCACAGATTGGGTTGAAATTTCACTAAAAACTTGAAATCTAAGGACTTTCGGTTCAGTCATTGAACAATCGCGAGGGCAAGATCAACGATTTGGATTCGGATAAACCAGACTGATGATGGTAGGGATTGAAAGTACCTGAAGCTGCTGTTTGTTGAGATCGAATCGGATAAGTCCCTGCGTATAGTCCGAATTGACTGCGTTTCGGATCGCCGGCCGGGTAGGGCCGCCGGTCAGGTTCTGAGATAAGATGTTATGTCAACTTCGGCCGGGCGCTCCGGGGCTGCGTCACCCGCCGGCTTGCCCGATTATACCTGAATATAGGCTCTTGAAATCGAGTTTTGTGCACACCTCTACCCAAGAGGTGCGACATGCCGTGCGCTCGGCGAATCACACTCCGTCTGCATCGAGATCATGAGCGGGGCGAGCAATTGGGGGAGGTCTCGAAGGCAGGCCGAGGCAGTCCAAAATTTTTCTGATTGCATCCGGGGGATGGATTGCCGCCACAATGCGGGCTGGCGGCGACGGCGAGGTCTTCCAGATCGACCGCGTCGCTGACCTTTGCGACGCGGCGGCCGGCACGTGGTCCCGAGGCAACGCGGCCGGAAATCGAAGCGCTGTATAGTTCGGCAAGCAAGGGCTGATTGTGCACAAGGGGATCAGTTTCGGCGGGATCGGTCTGTGGTCCCAGGCCGCGACGTTCGAGGAGCTTGCCGATACGGCGGTGGACGCGTTCTGTCAATCGGGCCACTTCGGCGTCGCTGGGCGGGGGCACGGGCTGAAAAGTGATTCGACATCCCTCTTCGACGAGGTAGATGCCGTCAAGCGCCAGGGTATGGAAATGGACATTGAGATTGAGGGCGTCCCCAAAGCGCTGCACGAAACTGACGGCGCCGCACCGGGCCTGCCGGTTTGCTGCAGGGGTGCCTGCGCGGCGGCGCAAGGAGCTGAATACGGCAAGCGCAAATATGTGCAGAACCTCCCTGACCAGACGCGCGTCGAAAGCAAGGCGATAGCGCAAGCCAAAAGGGAGCGAGAGCACCCATTGCCGGACCGGCACTTCGGGGAAAACCCGGTCAACGAGATGGGCGGCGGTGTCGGCCATGCAACGGCCTCCGCAAGACGGGCAGAAGCCTCTACCCTTGCACGAAAAGGGAACCACCCGGTGTCCTTATGCCAGTCGTCGCAGTACACACGCAGGAAGCCTCCTTGCAACCGCCCGCAGTCAAGGAACTCCTCTACCGACCGCACGACCACCGGGCGCAAAGGTCCCGAGCGGGGCTCGAAGCGTTCTTCGTACGCCCGCACGTAACTGTCAAAGTGAGTCTCAAACATTGTGGAATCCCGGAAGTGTCATTCCTGGTATTCGAGAAAAACTGTGCGGCGCTGGATCCACACTTTTAGCATCTTCTCCATGCCCCACGATGCCGCAATCAGGATGGCCAGCGAAGCCAGCAACAGGGGGGGATGAGGATAGATCAGGCGCGTGAATACAAAAATCAGCAGCATGGCCAGCATCGGGCCGAACAGGAGAATAAGCATCATGCCGCCCGAGCGCTGCCCCTTGCGCGCAGGCCGGGAGAAGGGGAGGGAAGGTTGCAGCAGCACGGTCAGCTGCAGAAGCAAGTGGGACATGAGTGCGAGAATGCTCACGTGCACAAGGACGTGTCCGAGGTTGCGGAAAAAGTACAGGAAGACAGCGGCCATGCCCGCGAGGTAGGGGAACAGAAAATAGATCAGCACATAGTTCTTGGACCAAAGCACCAGTTGCGCGCGGTCGGCCGGTGTGGTGTAGTAGATCCAGGACGCCTGGTAGGTGTCGCTGTAGGTCAGCGTGGTTTTTAACATGGTGGGGAACATGAGCACGGCAAAGTAGAGCAGCCAGGCATTGCCGAACCCGGAAGACCCGACCTCGAAAGGATCCTGCAGCTTCCCGCCGCGCAAACCCATAAACAAATACAGAACGGTCATGGGCAGGATGCTCAGCACGGCAAGCCTGAATTTCTGGTCGTACTTGAATTGGTTGCGCACCAATAGCGCCACGGCTCTGGCTTCACGGCCCCGGAAGATGAACGATGGGCCGCCGGCAGGCGCTGCGGTTTTGGGGACGCCTTCGCTCACGGCCATCGCCGATGACAGATGGTCCGAATACTCGAGGGCCAGCTTGCCCCGGGCGCGGCTCACGAGCCATGCCAGGAGGACAACGGAAAACAGCGCCGGAACAAGCTCGGCAGCCTCCAGGGTCCCCGCCGCCAGGTCAAGATAGCTGGCAAACCAGGTAGAAGGCAGAACAAAAAGCCAGGCGGATTTTTTCAGAACGAAAGTTCTGACCGCGCCGACTTCCACGAACCGCGGCACGAAAATATAGCCGCCGTAAATGAAGAACGAGAGCAGCAGCTGGATGTAGCCTACCCAGCGCCGCAGCTTGCGCGGATGAAGGACCCGTAGAATGCCGGCATACACAAAGACCAGGGATAATGCCACAGCCGCTGCGCTCAGGATCGAGGCCAGGAATGCGGCGATGCCGAGCAGGGGGCGGAAACCCAGCGTGAAGAAGAAGACCACGTTGGGGATCAGGCCGAGAGCCAGCGCCAAAAGCGTGGTATACACCATCACATTGGTCAACCTTGCCACGAAATAGGTGCGCGAGGTTATCGGCTGATAGCCAAGCAGGGCGAAATCGTCCGGGGAAATCACCACGGCGCCAAAATCAACCAGCACCAGCATGGCGGTCATGACCATGGTGTACGACAGCACCAGCGTGCCGGTGAAGAACACATCCTTGTTGATCCACACAAGTCCGCCAAGCATGCCGCCGATAAAAACATAAACCCAGAGACGCGCAAACCAGATCCGGACGCTGCCGGTGCGTTCCTGCGAGCTTGCTTGAGCCACCCCCATTCCGGTCACGCGCAGGTCGAGCTTGAGTGCGGCCCGGGTCAGCGCGCGCCACTGCTCATAATCCACGCCGAGAAGCTCCACCAATGTGCGCAGCATCAGACCTTCTCCAGGGCAGCCAGAAACTCTGCCGTCAACTGCCCCGCATCACGCGAGCCGGTGAGATGGCCGAAAGCCTGTTCGAGCGTTTCGCTATCCGTCGACCGGCAGATCTCCGGGGCCGTGCCTTCGATGATTCGTTTGCCTTCATTGATGATGAGAATGCGCGTGCAGATGCGTTCCACAACCTCGAGGATATGGGAGCAGAACAGGATGGTTTTCCCCTGCGCGGCCAGTTTCTTAAGCAGCTCTTTGAAAATCATGGCCGCATTGGCATCCAGGCCGTTGAGAGGCTCATCAAGGAAGAGCACATCCGGTTTATGGATGAGCGCGGCGGAGATGAGCACCTTCTGTTTCATCCCCTTGGAGAACTCCGTCATGCGCTGGTGCTTGGCGCTCAGGATGCCGAACAGTTCGAGTAATTCGTCCATGCGCGCGGCGGCAGACTTCGGGTCGAGATGGTGCAGGCAGGCCACCAGGTCCAGGTACTCGGCGGGGGAAAGACTTTCATACAACGCCCCGGTTTCCGGCACGTATCCCAGCCGGCGTTTGACTTCCAGGGGGTGCTCCACTATGTCGAAACCGGCGACGGAAGCCCGGCCGGCCGTGGGCCTCAGCAATCCCGTGAGGATCTTGACGGTTGTGGATTTGCCTGCGCCGTTAGGGCCGAGGAATCCGAAAATGGTCCCCCGCTCGATATGCAGGTCAAGGCGATCAAGAGCGGTCGTGCCCCCGTACTTCTTGGTGAGTGCAGATGCTGTAATCATTGCTGCTGCCCCCGCGCGCAGAATGAACTACCGGGCAAATCGGGTCGGACGGCCTTTCGCCGAGCCAATGGCCGAGGCCAGCTTCTCGCCCTGCTTCAGGCGCTGATAGAGGATCGAACGCATGATCTGGCAGGCATCGTGAATTTCCGGGTGCGTCAGCCGGTAGCTGACCTGCCGGCCGTCCCGGGTCGCTGTCACGATGCCGACCTGCATCAGCATGGACATGTGTTTCGATAGGTTGGCCTTGGAAGTCTGCAGCTCCTCGATCAGCGCGGCCGCCGGCATCTCGCGCTTGTTGAGCAGATCGACGATCTCGAGCCGCGCCGGGTGGGCCATGGCTTTGCAGATCTGGCACTGCATCTCGAAGATCTTTCTTGCCGCCTGTTTGTTCTTGATTAGCATAAGTCACCGAGTTGTATTGTTGCCATAATATGAAACCATTATAGCTGAGGGGAAACACTTGTCAACTATAATTTGGGGAACCGGATACGTGCCTCCACTGTCTAAGGTCTGTACTGGCTTTTTCGGCCGGAACCAGGTTCTCCGGCTGGAGACCGTCCGGCGCAACCCAAAACCACAACGCAGAGGGCGCAGAGACCGCAGAAAACTTATTATTTTTTAAGATTCTTCTCTGTGACCTCTGCGTTAAGCTGGTGCACACCTTTATATTGGAGTAACTGGCAATGGATACCTGGCTTCAAAACATCCGTTACGCATTCCGAGTGATTCGACATAACCTGGGCGTGACCTCCATCGTCGTCCTTGCACTCGGCCTTGGCATAGGTGTCAATATCGCTATTTTCAGTGTGGTGAACGCCGTCCTGCTGCGTCCCTTACCGTACAAAGACTCGGATCGGCTGGTGCAGATCTGGGGGCAGATGCCCCAACGGAATATTCCCTTCCACTTTGTGCCCTATCCTGATTATGCCGAGTGGCGGGCACAGAGCCGGTCTTTCGAATCGATGTCCGCCTATCGGCCGGCATCCATGAATCTCCTGAATCACGGCGAGCCGCGAAGACTGAACTGCCTTCAGGTTAATGCGAGTTTTTTCCCCATGCTGGGGGTGCCGATGCTTTACGGGCAGGGTTTTCACTCCGAGGAAGACAAATCCGGCGCTCCACGAGTGGCCGTGATGACCCATCCTTTCTGGCGGGAGGCCTTCGGTTCCGATCCCAAGGTGATAGGCCAAACGCTCACGCTGGACGGAAACAGCTATACGGTCGCAGGGGTACTGCCCGAAGGGTTCATGTTCGGCGGCAGGGAACTGGATCTGTACGTCCCGCTGGCTGCGGCGAGCACGCGCAGTCCCCAGAGCATGGGGGTGAGTGTGGGCGCCTATGCGCGCCTGAGGCCCGGTGTGACCCAGAGAACGGCGCAGACCGACATCGACACGATCAGTGCCCGCCTGAACCAGCAATACCCTCAGGGAATTCCGCGCAGCGCGCGGGTCTGGGGCGTGCGTGAATTTATGGTGCGCGACGTTCGGCTGAGCCTCTGGATCTTGATGGGGGCGGTCGGGCTGGTGCTGCTCATCGCCTGCGCCAACATCGCCAACATTCTACTTGCCCGGGCCGGCGTGCGCAGGAAGGAGATGGCGATACGGGCCGCCCTGGGCGCCGACCGCATGCGCATTATCCGGCAAATCTTGAGCGAAAGCGTGATCCTGGGCGTGAGTGGCGGGGTGTTGGGTTTGCTTTTGGCATCGTGGGGGCTTCAAGTCCTGATCAAGACCGCAGCCACGAGTTACCCGCTGCTGGAGAGCGCTTCGCTCGACGCATCGGTTTTGGGATTTTCGCTGCTGCTGTCCATTCTCACCGGAGTAGCGTTCGGGATCGGGCCCGCACTCGCCATGGCGCGGGAGGGCGCTTTCTGGGATGTGCTGAGCGGATCGCTCAAAGAGGGGGCGTCCAATGTTTCCGCAAGCCGATCGGGCAAAGGCGTTCGAGCGCTCCTCGTGGTTTCTGAAGTTGCACTCTCGCTGATGCTGCTGATATCCGCCGGGCTTCTGGTGCGCAGCTTCATTCGTCTCCAGCAGGTAAATCCCGGATTTGCCCCGGAAGGCGTTCTGACCGCCGCCATTACCTTGCCGCAGGAAAGATACCCGAATGGTCCCAAGCGGCTGGCATTCTATCAGGAGTTTTTGCAGAATCTCGAGCGCACGCACGAAGTGGAAGCCGCCGGCATTGTTGATTTTTTGCCTCTGTCCGGCTCCAACTCTGGAGCCGGATTCTTCCCCGAAGGCCGGCCCATGCCTCGCCCCGGAGAAGCCCAGATTGTCTGGATGCGGTGGATGAGCGAAGGTTATTTTCGGGCGATGTCCATACCCCTGATGGCCGGGAGGCAGTTTGACGAGCGCGACAGCCCGCCGGCGCCACCTGTAGCCATTGTCAACCAGACGCTGGCCCGCCGTTTCTGGCCGGGCGAAGATCCGATCGGCAAACGCTTCACCCTGAGCGCACCCGGCCAGGGTGTGCCGATATTTACCGTAGTAGGTGTTGCCGGTGATGTGCGCCACACGAATCTTATCCAGGCGCCGGATGCGGAGATGTTTTTATATTATCGACAGAACGTTCCGGCGCGCGTGACCTTGACCGTCCGCACCCGGTCCTCGGATCCTGCGAGCCTGGCCGGGCCCATGCGCCAGGCGCTCGCAGCGGCGGACAAGGATTTGCCGATGTCGCGGATTCGGACCATGGAGACCATCGTGTCCGACTCGATCTCCTCCCGGCGCCTGACCATGATGCTACTGGGCATCTTTGCGGCGGTCGCGCTGCTGCTGGCCGCCGTGGGCATCTACGGCGTGATCTCCTACTCAGTTGCGCAAAGGACGCATGAGATCGGGATTCGCATGGCCCTGGGTGCCCCGAGGGAAGGCGTGCTCTGGATGGTGACGAGCGAAGCGATGGCTCTGGCCGTCATCGGGGAACTGGTCGGCCTGGCAGCGACCCTCGCGCTGCGGCGCCTCCTCGACAGCCAGCTCTATGGCATGACCACGATGGATCCGCTTGTTTTCGCGACGGTGCCGATCATCTTGGGGGCGGTTGCATTTTTCGCCTCCCTCATACCGGCGCGTCGAGCCATGCATGTAGATCCGCTGATCGCACTCCGGCACGAGTGAGAACGATATATGGGGATGTCGCCCACGATTACCTGGGTTCTGCAAAATGGATGCTTCTCAAAAACCCAGTGAACGTGCGCGACGCGCCTGGTTTATCGGCAAGTTAAGCTGAAGTTGCTTGAGGCGGGGGCGCCAGGGGGGGCGTGCCGAGCCGCCTGGCCAGGCCAACGTAGAATACGCCGGCGAGGAAGTCATAGAGGAAATGCACGGCCATGGCAAGAAAGAGTGTGCCGGTGAGCGCTACCAGCAGGTGCATGGCGATTGCCACCAGGCCGACAAACACCGCGCGCGGCCAGCCCTGCGGTGCATGGCCAAGGGCAAACAGTACGACACAAATGGCGACGGCGATCCCCCAACTGCCAGTCATGGGCAGCAAGAGTGCAAGCAGCACGCCGCGGTAGGCGATTTCCTCGACAAATCCAGCCGCGAAACTTACCAGGAACCAGAGGCCCAACTCATTCGGCGCCTGCGGCCGCGATATCAGCAGGCGCTGCCTGTCTTTTTCCGATGTGTGCCGCCAGCGCAGGGGCAGGGTATAGAGCGCCAGGGTCAGGATGGTCAAGGCGATCATCAAGGCGCGGATGTTTACAGTTCCGCGGGCGAAAACGGGAATATTCCGATTCATCGCGGTAAACATCGCGACGAAGAAAAATAAGGACTGCATCATTACGACATTGATGAAGATTCTCTTTCGTGGAGGGGGCGTCGCGCCCGCGCGCAATCTTCGGCTGGACTTGATGGCCAGGTAGGGAACCAGCACGCCAAATATCGCAAGATACCACACGGCCAACGGATCAATTTCTCGCATGCCACCACTCCTTGATGGAGAATACGGCACAGCCCTGCGTCGGCAACCCATGCCAGGAACCACGAAACCCAGAGAACTTTTTTCGTGGGTTTCGTGTATTTCATGGTTGCCGAAATCGTTGTAACCTCTCGCCTGAACATCGCGGCGCAGCGGATGTTTTACGCGGCAGCCTGCGCTGCGCGCTGCGCGCCGTGCCGGTTAAACCACAATCCACCGAGTCCAAGCGCCAGGAAGATGAACGCCTGCACCACGGTTCGGTATTGCATGGGTTGCGTAATCATCCCGATGAACAGGAAAACCAGGCCGAGCAGGCTGATGAGCGCATAGGCGCCGTTCATGGCCCTGGCCGCCCGCCGTCGCGTGTCCGCCGTATCCGTGCCAAACTTGCGGAAAAACAGGATCAATCCTAGCGCCGCGAAAACGTCCAACACGGCGAACAGCAGCCAGAAGATCGTGCAGCGGCCTGCAATCGCTTCGGTGCGCAGTGCCGGCTCGATCATCCGGGCATAGAGATATGCCCCGATGTTGGACCCCAGAAGCGAGCCGAACACCCCGTAAAGAAAAGCGTAACCCATGTAGACGGCCTTGCGGTCCTGGGGCGCGACCAGGCCGATGAAGCTGTAGTACTTCGGGTGGGCAGTCATCTCGCCGATGGAGAACACTGCGATTCCCGCCACGAACACCCAGGGATTGCGGGAAAGAGCCAGCAGGAGAAAACCGACGGCTCCCACCGACATGCCCGTCACCATAATGGGCAGTGCCTTGCGGGCTGACACAATGCGGCTCACCAGCACCTGCAGCAGGATGATCGTGCCCGCATTGATCACGGTGACGTGCTCAATGTCGAATTGAAAAGTCCAGGAAAGGCCGATTGCCTGAAGCAGCCCGGTGATGGCTGCGCTCACCGGCGCCTTATCAATCACGTCGCGCAGGTACCAGAGCACCGTGCCGAAATTCTGGAAGTAGAGAATCCAAAAACCGGAATAGACGACCACCATCAACATGAAGCGGGCATCGCCAAGCACCTCGCCGGCGCTGGTCAGGACATCGCGCAGCTTCTTGGTGCTCACCGGCCGCGCCGGTTCGCGGTAGAGAAAGACGGCAGGAAAGAGCATGGCCGCACAGTAGGCGGCGGAGGCTGTGAACACGTACTGCCACGAAAAGCCCTTGAGTACGCTTACGAACAGGGGGGCTAGGCAGGCACCCAGATTGATCATCCAGTAGTAGATGCCAAAGCCGAGTCCGGAAGTGCGCTCATCGGTCGTACGCGCGATCGTGCCCGAAATGATCGGCTTGAACAGCCCCGCTCCGGTGGCCATAACCAGCAGGGCGAGGAAGACCAGCGCATAACTGGACATGTGGCCGGCCGCGAAATAACCCGTCGCCAGCAGCGAGAATGCGACCAGCAGAACCCGCCGGTATCCGTAGCGGTCGCCAAGGGCACCGCCCAGGATCGGCAGCACATAGGTAAAGGCATATACCAGCCCTTGCAGGAAGCCAACCGACTGCGTGTCGAAGCCAAGTCCGCCCTGGGCCACGCTCAATGTGAGATAGCCCCCCAGAACGGAGTTCAGCCCATAGTAAGCAGCGCGTTCGAAAAGTTCCATGACATTGGCAATCCAGAAGGTGCGCGGATAGTCGTGAAAGATGTCGATTTTGGCCATGATCTCCTCTCGTCGGGAAGCTGCCATGCTAATTCATGTTCGACAAATATGCACGGGGGTCTTGAAGGCGACTGCGATTCAGACAGTAGAGAAGATCGCACCGCGAAGACCTCAAAGACCGCAAAGAGCCCAATGCGATTCTTCACACCTGGGGGCCAACGCTTCGCATTGCGCCATCCTTGGCCGTGAGCGGCGGAAAAGCTGCGCCGACTCTCATTCTTCAGCCTGCACGCATCGGCTTTTCCGCCGCTCACGGCCAAGGATGGCGGCCGAAGCCAGCCCCCGAGCGGGCCTTGGAGTCAGCTTTGCGGTCTTGGTGGTCTTGGCGGTGGAAAGATGATCCATTTCTGCTCACCATGCCTACTGTCTGAATCACAGCGAAAGCGAGACCGTGACTCAGACGTTCGGGAAGATTCGTTGAGTGCAAAAGCCCGCCACGAAAAACACGAAGAACTGCGAAAATCCCACCAACAATGCACTAGGATTAACGATTGCTGCCGTCTCTTCGGGCAGCAATCGTTCGCGTTATTGGTTTCGTGACTTTCGCGGCGAAACTTTTTTCGCCCTGTGGGACTGAAAAAGAAAGGGCCCATTCCGGTTTCCCGGGATGGGCCCTTTGCATGGACTGTTCGAGCGGCTGGTTATCTGATCTTGAACGTCTGAATATGAGTTGCCTTCTTAGCATTGCGTTTCGAGCGGATCGTAGCCAGTATCATAGCGCCGCCGACCAATCCACCTAACACTGCAAGTGCTGCCATTGTTTTTTCTCCTCACACTGATTCAGGGCTGGCGTCGGCTGGAGCTCGGCGCCAACCCTGTCGGAGATAAAGTACGCTTGCTCAAGTTCGAGATCAAACTCTTTTTTAATATTCTTCCTTAAGTATTTCGAATGGGAAAAAGAATCCAGGACAGGGAATACAGAATTGCGAATGAGAGGTGCTCATTCTTGTGGTCTTTGCGGCTGGCTTTGCTCAACTATTGTTCGCGGGTAGAGTCGATGGAACGCAGACGCGCGACGGCATCCTGGGCGGAGTCCACGTAGCTGAAAAGATCGAGTTCACCGGGAGTAATCACGAGTCGATCCGCGATGGAACGGAGCAGGGATCTCCAGAATTTTCCTACGAGGATCATCGGCTTGGGCGCCATCGTTTTGGTTTGCAGCATGTTCCAGATGAGACTGATTTCGGTCAAGGTGCCCATGCCCCCACGCATGGCGATGAACCCGCTGGCATACGCGGTGAGAATCTCGAGGCGTTCAAAGAAATCACGCGCACGAATTTCACGGGTCAGGAAGGGATTCGGCGGCAGGCTGCCGAAAATTTTCATCGTAACCCCGATCGACGTGCCGCCGGCTTCGGACGCGCCTCGGGAGACGGCCTCCATGACGCCCGAATATCCACCGCTCATGACGGCGTAGTTTGCCCTTGCGAGCAGCGATCCCAGCTTGAGAGCTTCAGCGTATTCTTGGTCGCCCGCAATCGGGTGGCGCCCGCCGAAGATGGTTATGGTCTTCTGATCGCCCGCCCAATCCACCACTCCATACTCCTCATGCATTCGATAACGTACTGTTCGAAGTGTTGCGAAGCAAGCCGAAGGTCTGCCCCGGACGACGTCACCGAAGGCGATAAAACTCAAATGGTTCTTAAATGATCAGGAAGCATTCGATAGCCGGCTCAAAGCCTATTCCGGCTTTTCATTCTGAATTCTGTCTCCTGTATTCTGTATTCTGTCTCGCGCCTATTCTTCCCCAAAGAACGAAATCGCCGAGGGTCGAGTCAGGAGCGCCAGCCCGATCAACCAGGCACCAGCACTGGCCCCAAGGGCTGCGGAGCTAAACCAGGTCGCCGACAACGCCCACAACGTCGGAAATGCCACAATGAAGACGCCGCGCGCCCAGGCTCTGCCTTGTATCATCTTGAAACCGACACTTGCTTCCAAAACGGTCCAGGCGATCAGGCCGCAAGCGATGAAGCATCCCGAGATCATCTCGCGGCTGGAATGATTCGAAACACGCCCGAAGGTGTTCCAGGCGAGTTGCAAGGCCTCAACGAGCGACCACGCGCCCAGAACGACACTGAGGCCGCCGGCGATGGTGATGGCCACAGGAGGCTTTGACGTAGCAGCGGATTGCGGCGAACGCACATCAGGACTCTTCTGCAGCTGAGGAGACGGACGCTCGATCCAGCGGTTGAACTGCCAGAGCGCTGCCGCCGAGATGAGGCCGATAGCCATCAGGATCAGCCACCCGAACATGTTTTGCGTCTGATCGAGCTCGAGCAGGCCGTTCGGCAGGGTAGTGGCTCCTTTCGCCATGATCTTGTTGAACAGAAAGGCGCCGACCGGGCCGCCGACCATGGAGCCGAGCGCGAGTGGCAGGTTGGCATAACCAAGGAACAGCCCCTCTTGCCCTTTGGGTGCAAGCGCGCCGATGTATTCGTACATGCGGGCGGAGGTAAACAACTCTCCGAGCGCGATCAAACCCACCGTCAGAATGATGAAGACAGACGCGATCGGCAGCCAGTTGGCGGCGATAGCTCGAATCCCGCCGGTCGTGTAGAGCGGCCCCAGATTAATGATCATCGCCACGCTCACGATCACCGTTCCGACGACCATCGAGCGGATGGGTTTCATCTTGCCGAAGGTGCGCGAAATCAGCAGCTGCAGGCAAACGATCACGAAGGGATTGGCCGCGGTGTAGAGATCCATGGCCGGATTCGTCTCGACGACTCTCTTGGCGTAGAGCGGCAGAACATTGTAGACCTGGTTGTAGATGAAGAAGAAGCCGGCCATCACGACGAGGAACAGCGCGAAACGGAGGCTGCCCAGGACCAGCACCATATCCGCCAGGATGCGCCCCACTGAACGCTTGGGTTTTGCCGGAGTCCCGGCGGGCACTGCCGGCTCGCGATAGGCAAGCAGAACGACAAAAAAAGCGACGGCAGCCGCGATCGCCGCTACGGCGAATATGTAGGACAACTGGGCTGGATCGATAGTGGAGCGCTCCGCGGCGCGCGCGCCAAAAATACTTGCGATCGTATATCCTGCCAAGATGACGATCAGGAGGAACCCAACCGTCGGTATCCAGACATTCACCTTCGCCTTGTCCGCCTTGGTAGTCCAGTAGACCAGCGACACCAGGGCTGTCGCCGCCAAGGTGCAAACCGCGACGACCAGCAACACCGTTTGGGTGCTCGAACCCGAACGGACGACGAATGCAGTGCCACGCCCGAACAGCGAGCCGATATTAATGACCATATAGAAGATTGCAAAACCAAGCGTAGCTCTGGCGCCGGCGGTTTTCTGCACTGTCCCCGAGATGCAGGGCTTCACCACCGAGCCGCCGATGCCGATCAGCAGAATTGCGGCGACGATTGCGACCACGTCACGGGGGCTCGCCGTGACTTCTTTGGCAATCGTCGGCGCGAGCTTGCTGCCGCCGAACCAAATGGGGTACCCCATTAAGAGGTATCCGGCCGAAAGCAGCACGAACGCGATCAGCAAAGCGCGGCGGAATCCGATCTGGTCTGCGATGGTGCCCGAGAGGATCGGAAGGAAGTAGACCAGCCCCCACAGCACCGTTGAATTGAGGAAAGAGGGCCAGGAATCTCCGAACCCGAGCTGGCCAAGGTAGATGACCACGAAGCTGGCCATGGAATAGTATGCGGCGCGCTCGAAGAGTTCGGTGACATTTGCAGTCCAGAACGAGCTCGGGAACGGCTGGACCGATACGGCGGTCTCGGTTTTGACAGCTTGTGCCATGAGTCCTCCATCCGTAAGAACGCCGGCTTTGTTGCCGGCAGCATCAGAAGAGCACGATCCGGCGGATATGGTTGTCGCGCACGCCGAGAAGGCAAATGAGTCCACTGTGGCCGTTGTGGGGCAGCCGTATTGAAACATGAATAGAACCGTATCCGTTCGCCATGCGCCGTGTTCGAAATACAGCTCCCTAGCCCGGCGGCCATGCTATAGAAAGCCCGGGTTGATGTCAACTCGGCCCAACGCAGGGCAGACAACAACCTCGGAGCACCAGCATTCGTGACCTGCCGACTCTTGGCTCATAGCGGAGAAAGGATCCAATTTCTTTTTAGCTTGCGTTTTGAGGCGTGAGAGATCGAATATCTGGATCTGAGAAAGGATTCGATATGAGCAATCATTTTCCGATTTTGATCATCACGGGCCGGCCGGCGGCGGGCAAATCCGAAATCATGGATTTTTTGAAGAAGTGCGACCCGATCATGCGCCTCGAGAAATACCACATCGCCAATTTCGAAGAGCTCGATGACTTTCTTTATGTGTGGGAGACATTTGAGCTCGACGACTTGATGACGCAAATGGGCCAGGAGCGGGTTTGGAGCGACGAGAAATACTGGTTTAAAGACAAATACATCTGGGACCTGTATATTAAGCGTCTTGTTCTCGACTACCGGAAGAAGATCGTGAAAGATCCTGCGTACCACGACCGGCTGACGACACTCGTCGAGTTCGCGCGGGGCGGCGACAATGCGATTCACCATGCTCTGTCATTTCTTTCCGATGAAATGCTCAGCAGGGCGTCATTGATGTACATCCGTGTGTCGTACGAAGAGTCCGTGCGCAAAAACCGCCGCCGGGCGCGCAAGGGTGAAGAGGATTCGGTCCTTTACCATTCGCTTCCTGATGAAAAAATGGACTTTTACTACCGGACCAACGACTGGGACCAGCTCGAGGCCAGGAACCCGAATTTCATCCAGGTCAAAGACTACAAGATTCCTTATGCGGTTTTCGAAAACATGCCGGAAAAAACGCACGATCCGGGCATGATCGATGAAGAACTCAGGCGAGCCACAACGAAGCTGTGGAAGATTTGGTCCCCAAACCATTAAAGCGCATCTGCGCCGATGGACGCGGTTTTCTGCCAGAACAGTGATATTGCCGGAAACCGGGGTGTTTCCGCGGAAACAGCCGAATGGCGCTTAAATAAGGAACAGGCAAGGGCTGATAGGGCCTGGAAATTTGCGAGGAGAGTGTGAACGAGAGCCCTGGAAGGGCGACAGCAGAATCTCTAATTGTTTAAGCGCCGTTCCAGGGGCACTCCGGTTTTCCGTCAGTGCGCGCGCCGGCCTTTTGGCATGACATTCCACAGGCGCGACATCACCCAGGCCCCGAACAAAGCGAATGGAATCGGCGCATAATGCCACGCGTCCCAACCCCAGTTTGTGGTGATGTATCCAACACCCATGCCGACAAATGCGCCTGCCAGGTACTGCATGCCGTCGAACAAGCCTGCCGCGGTTGCAGCCGCCTTCTTGCCGCCGAAATCCATGGAGGCTGCGCCGCCGATCATGCCGTGCGCGCCATTTACGCAAAAGGACAGGAGAGCGAGGAAGAAGGCGGCGGCAATCGGACCGAAGGCAAGAAGATCCGAGACATAGAAAAGGGCCAGGAGGATCGCCATGCCGATAAATCCAAATGTAATTACCGGCGCCCGCCGACCGCCGAACTTTCGATCCGAAGCGATACCAAACGCGAATCCGCCCAGAATGCCGGCCAGGGCAATTCCCCAGGTGGCAATTATGTAAGGGGCGTACGAGGCAAACAGCGCCCTGTTCGCACCGTGGAAGTCCACGAAGTATTTCGGCCACCACGCATCCACCACGCTGCGCCGGACGAAACCGATCATCATCGAGCCCAGTGCAATCGTCCACATCACGCGCGAGGCAAAGACCTTTTGAAGAACGAATTTGACGGACGATGGTTTGCCGTCATCATCCGAGACATCATCGCCGGTTTCAAAATCACCGAGCCCTGCATCCTTGGGTGAGTTTTCCATGAAGTAGTAATTGATGACGAAGAGCACCACCACGCATGCACCGGGGATCCAGAAGGCGTATTGCCATGGAAACACGAGCAAGATGAGAGGCACGCCTTGGAATGCCAACAGCAGGCCCATGCGGATCAGCACGCCGAAAATGCCGGCAAAGGTGCCGCGCTCGCGAACGTGAAACCAATGCGCGTTGACCTTTACAATGGAGAGTGCGCCGAAGGATTGAAAGTAACCGTTGAGACCCCAGACAATCGCCATCAGCGTCAGGATGGCACCGCCGGACAAGCCGAATTTGAGGGTTGCAGGCGTGATCACGTGGCGCGCGAGGGCCGATCCTTCCCAAATCGCTGGCGACGCGACGGCAAGGCTTGCCATGCCGAAAAGGGCGTTCATCGCAGCAACGCCGATCGCGCCAAAAAGAAATGCCCGCTTACCGCCGATCCGGTCGGCGAAAGGGCCGTTCAAAACCACGGATAGCCCGTACACCAGCGGCATGATCGTTTCGAAAACACCCAGATCTGTGTTTTTCCACCCGAGCAAATCCGCCAGAAGGGGTGACGCTGCGGTGTAGTTGTACCGGGTCATGTAAAAACATGCGTACAGGAATCCCAGCGACAGCCAGTTGATGACGCGCCGCCTGCGAAAATCAGAATCGAGAATGGGCCTGCCGTCGAGTGTGTATTCCATGGCGAGAATTTAGCTAGAAATTAGAAACGCGATGAGTTCCGTGTGTTTGGCTATGTCGTACTTGCTCCTAGGAGCCCGTCCGAGAATTAGGAGGGGTCGCGCGCATGGGGCTTGCGGGGCGAGCTTAAGGCGCGAGGAGGAGGCGATGTCGGTGCACATCGTTGACGACG
>JBGQNR010000048.1:0-30538 GCA_041501225.1 Acidobacteriota bacterium | reverse complement strand
GATATCTTCTCGTTCGGCTCGATGCTTTACGAGATGGCGACGGGGCGGCGGGCATTCCAAGGAGACAGCGGCCTCTCGACCATGTCGGCGATCCTGAACCGCGAACCGGCTCCGATGAGTGACGAGATCCCCCGGGAGTTCGAAAAGTTCGTGGCGCACTGCCTGCGCAAGGATCCCGCGCGGCGCTTCCAGCACATGGGAGATGTAAGGATCGCGCTCGAGGACCTGAAGGAGGAGTCCGACTCTGGTGAACTGTGGACCGGAGCTACACCTGTCCCTGCAGCAAAGCGTCGGTGGCGCGTATTTGTCCCAATTGTGGCGGTGTTGGTTCTGGCGGCAGCCGCGGTCGTCTATTACGTCTGGCATGAGCCGGAACCAAAGGCGCCGCTCAAGGTGGTCCAGATCGCCAGCTATCCGGGACTTCAAGAGTATCCGAGCTTGTCGCCGGATGGCCGCGAGCTGGCGTTCAGCTGGAACGGCGAAAAGCAGGACAATATCGATATATATGTTCAGAGGGTGAACGTAGGGATGCCCCAGCGGCTCACATCCGATCCGGCGCCGGATATGTATCCTCTATGGTCACCGGATGGGAATCAGATCGCCTTTGTTCGCGGTGGTTATGTCTATTTGATCCCACCGCGCGGAGGGACCGAGCGTAAGTTATGCCGGGCAAGCTCACCAATTACCTGGAGCCCGGACGGGAAATTCATCGGGATTACATATCAGGATTCTGAAAAAGAGCCTTCGGCCATCTTCTTTGTGTCCGTTGAGACCGGCGAGAAACAGCGAATAACCTCGCCGCCACCAAAGTTCAGGGGGGACCGGCGACCCTCTCTATCACCGGATGGAATCAACCTGGTATTCAACCGGTGGCCTTCTGTTCTTGGATCTGACGCTTACATCTTGCCCATCGCTAATGGCTCTCCGAAGGGAGAGCCTTGGCGGCTCACCAACGACTCCACCTTTAACTATGGGTTTGCCTGGACACCCGACAGCCGGGAAATCGTTTTTTCTTCTGATCGTGGGGGACGCCGATGCCTTTGGCGCGTTCCTCCCTCCCCAGGGAAAGAACCTGAACGGATTCCCGGTACGGATGATGGCCAATATCCTACCATCTCCAAAGTGCCTCCGATCCGTCTGGCATATCAGGTAACGTATACTGATACCAACATCTGGCGCATGGAGATTCCGAACTCGCCCAATGTTGCTAACGTTCCCACTAAGATTCTGGCCGACTCAATGGGCCCGCAGTTCTCTCCCGATGGGACCAGGATCACCTATTCATCAAGTTCATCGAGGCGTTCCGGGATCTACGAAAACTGGCTCGCAGGGAGTGACGGGTCCAATCCAGAGCAGCTGACCTCCTTTGCCGGGAAGAGAACCGCCGGTGCACCCACCTGGTCGCCAGATGGCAGGCAGATTGTTTTTGACAGCATGGCGGCCGGAATTATCGACATTTTTGTTATAACCGTGGAGAACCGCGTCGTTCGGCAGTTGACGGACGATCACGGTTTCAACGCACGGCCCAGTTGGTCGCGTGATGGGCGCTGGATTTACTTCGGTTCGAACAAGTCGGGAAATCATCAAATCTGGAAAGTCCCGGCAGAAGGTGGAAATGCGAGGCAAATCACTAAAGGCGGAGGCTTTGAAGCCGTGGAGGCGCCTGAGGGCAAGGTTCTCTACTACACCAAGACGTACGAGGGCACACCGGGCGTCTGGAGTGTACCTGTGGATGGCGGAGAGGAGATCCCGGTCATCGGGGCAGCCCGGAGTGGCTACTGGGCGGTTGCGGACAAGGGAATCTATTTTCTTGATTTCAGCGGGATGTCGGACGACTCCCCGAAACCGCTGAAGCTTTTTAGCTTCGAAACGCGAAAAGTGACCCAAATCGGTACGATCAAAAAAATCAGGCTTAGTGGCGCTGCCTGCTTTTCCGTTTCCCGCGACGGTCGCTGGGCCAGCTGGCACCAGTTAGACCGCATCGAATCCAACATCATGCTGATCGACAACTTCCGCTGAGGCGGATGGCGCCATTTCGCGATTTCCAAAGCCGACGCGCAGGACAGCAGCAGAAGCGGTCTTACCTTTGAATTTCTGATTCCGAATGATTCGGACTGGGAGGAATCCATGATCGCTTGAGTGAGAGAATTCACGGTCGGAATTGCCGGCGTGTGGTTGTTGATTTTTCTCCTGGGCCAGACCGGCGGATTCGCCCAATCGGACAACACCCAGATTTCGGGATACGTCAAGAACGTTGAAGAGGGACAGCCACCGGTGTCCCTCTCCCTCTTCTGATTAGGATCACGGGTTGGCGGAATCAATCCTGAACTGCTTCCGCGTGCAACTCTAAGCCTAAGGCTGCGATTACTTTAAGGATGGTGTCGAAGTCCGGGGCTCGCTCGCCGGACAGAGCCTTATAGAGGCTTTCGCGCGACAAGCCTGCATCACGGGCGACCTGCGACATCCCTTTGGCACGCGCAATATCTCCTAAAGCCTTAGCAATAAAGGCAGCATCGCCGTCGGCTTCTTCAAGGCAAGCTTCCAGGTAGGCCGCCATTTCTTCAGGTGTCCGAAGATGTTCGGCGACATCATAACGTGTGGTCTTTGTTTTGCTCATCGCCTGCTCCTAAAGGTTGCGCGCCAGACGCGATGCGGTCTTGATATCGCGGCCTTGCGTGCTTTTATCGCCACCGGGTAAAAGAATCACCGATTTGCGTCCGTGCATTTTAAAGTACACTCGGTATCTCGGCCCGCAATCGATGCGCAACTCCGAGATGCCTTCGCCGACCGGCTTGGTATCCCCTGCGTTTCCCGCTGCCAGTCGTTCGATCCTGGCTTGAATGCGTGCTCTTCCACGAAGGTCGAGCAGGCCGTCCAGCCACTGGTTGAAAACATCAGTCGTGCGAATCTCGATCACGTCTGCAGTGTAGCCACACGGCTACATTTTGTCAAGGCCGCCGCCACGTAGCTGGAGATACCGGTTTTGGTTTACTGCAGGCTATCCAAAACCGGGTGGCGTCCCCAGTTTTTATGGGTGTCCACGTTTTTCCCCGACAGCGCCCCAAAATACTGCCGAAATCTCGGATCCCATTCCCGACCGTTTCCGTCTTGGCGCATCCCTTGGATGGCTGGCTGTGTCCCATTCAATCAGAATCCGGACGCCGCGGCATTCTGCAGATGACTGCAGCCGAATATTTCGATCTGGTGGACAAGTCGGGGCGGATGACGTGGTCGGATAAACGGGGAGCCATCGATGCGGATCTTGCGCCGATGCTGCTGCGGATCGGTGCCAATCCCGACGCGTGGCTTGAAACCGTCTCCCGCTTCGGATCCAAATTCCGTCTCGCCGCCGGGCTGCTTTCCAATCTACGCAATTTCGCAGATCAGCTCGGCAGGCGCTGGCTCCAAGGCGCGGCGACGGCGCGAGCCGCCTTCGCATCCTCGCCGCCGCAATCAGCCTGACGCCATTTGCACCCAGCAGTGCGATCATCTGCAGATCTGCTTTTACCCGCCCGACTGCTTTCGGCATAGTTTCCTATCATATCTTCCAGCCCGCCGGTGACAGCCCTACCAGTCTGATCCAGCGGATTGGTTTCACCCAATTCTCACCACTCTTTTCCTCAATCCCAAATCGCCGCTCCTACCGCTGAGGCTCAGAAACGTTTAGAAATAATGGGTGTCCACGTATTTGCCTCGCCTATAATAGGCGACCAGAAGTCGTGTGTGACGCTCTTGTTCTTTAGGATGCCGCCACCGGCAGGGCAGGGAGGGCATGGCGATGCGTGATCGGCCTTCCAACGGCTCCGAGGCGGTCTGGTTCTCAACGTCAGGGAGGAAGAGACAATGTCCGCGAATGTAAATCGACGCGAGTTCTTGACAGGCGCGGCGGCGGCCGCCGCTACCTTCACGATCGTGCCGCGGCACGTCCTTGGGGGATCCGGGATTATAGCGCCCAGTGACAAGATTACACTGGCCTGTGTTGGCTTCGGGACCCAGGCGATACGGGAAATCGGGAGCATCCTCGCCAGCCCGGACGTCCAGGTCGTCGCCGTGTGCGACGTCGAAAAGGACGGCGTTAACTACTTGGAATGGGGCAAGAACCAAATCCGGGACGGAATCAGGCGGCTCATCGAGAATCCGACCTGGAGAGAGGGCTTCAATCACGTGCCGGGGGGCCGCGATGTCGGCAAGGAGATCGTGGAAACCTACTACGCGAAGCAGCGTGCCGCCGAGAACTTCAAAGGGTGCGCCACCTACGTGGACTTCCGCGAGCTGCTCGAAAAAGAGAAGGACGTGAACGCTATAAAAGTGATGACGCCGGACCACACCCACGCCGCCATAGCCATCGCGGCGCTGAAAAAGGGGATGAACGTCATCGTGCACAAACCTCTGGCCAATCGGCTGCTTGAGGCCAAGGCCGTAATCGAGGCCGCCCGCGCGAAAAGGATCGCCACGCACTTCCTTCCGGCCAGCGAAGGCGCCGGCCAGAAACTGGCCGTGGACATGGTCAAGAACGGCGCCATCGGAACGCTTCGCGAAATACACAACTGGTCGATGCGGCCGATGTGGCCCCAGTTCCCGAACCTGCCGGTCGACACTCCGCCCATCCCTGCCGGTTTCGACTGGACGCTCTGGCTCGGCCCCTCGCTGGATCGTCCCTATCACCCCAACTACACGCACACCAATTTCCGCGGTTGGTATGAGTTCGGCGGCGGGTCGATCGCCGATATGGGGCAGTATAGTCTCTGGCCGATATTCCAACTACTTGAGCTTGATTCCCCGGTCAGCGTCGAATCGACACCGAGCCATGTATGTACCGTTTCCGAGGACATCTGCCTGCGGATCAATAACGACTACTCCTTCCCCGTCGCCTGCACGATTCGCATGAGATTTGCGCCCAAGGGGCAACGTGCGGGTCTGGATATCTTCTGGTACGACGGAGGCATAAAGCCGCCCGTGCCGGAAGAACTCATGGCCGAGAACAAGGAACTGGCCGAAGAGGGCATGATGTTTGTCGGCGACAAAGGGAAGATGCTGGGCGGATTTCGCGCCGACAACACGCAGCTCATTCCCGAAGCGAAAATGCGCGCCTATCGTGCGGCGAACAACCTGCCCGAACCCGCCCTTCGCCAGCCCGGCGCCGGCGACCGGCAGGGTGAGCGTGCAACTCCATCCGCGCGCGATGCCGCATGGATCGCGGCATTCAAAGGAGGACCGGCAAGTTATGGGGATTTCCAGCTGGCCGGCCCGATCTGTGATGCCGTCAATCTGGCAGCCATCTCGCTGCGGCTCGGCGGCCGGAGGTTGGTCTGGGATTCCGCCAACGCGAGAATTACAAACCTTCCTGAAGCCAACAAGTATCTGGCGCGCGAATACCGCGAGGGCTGGGCGCTTTGAAAGGGACGATGCTCATGACTGCGATATCGAGACGGGAGTTCATGGAGAAAGCGGCAGTCGTTTCCGGCATGGCTGGGTTCCTCACCGCAAACGCCACGGAGCTAAGAGCCAATCCACTGGGGCTGCCGATCGGAAGCCAAGTCTATCCCCTCCGCTCGATGCTCAAGGACTTCCCGGCGTTCGTCAAGATGATGGCCGACCTGGGCGTGACAAGACTCGAACTTTGTTCTCCGATCGGTTATGGCGCTGAATTCGCGGTGCTCGCAGACGGAAAGGAAGTCAGGACGATCCTGGCCGATCACGGCTTGAAGGCCGAAAGCTCTCACTTCAGCATGAGGGAATTGCGGAGCGGCCAGGAGAGGAGTATCGAGTGGGCAAAGGAAGTCGGCATCATACAGATGATAACGGCAAGCCTTGGCGAGGGGAACGGTGGTAATAATCCGACCGCCGATCAGGTCAGGAAGGCGGCGGACGAATACAATAGGATCGCAGCCGTGGCAGCCAAGGCCGATATGCAGCAGGGGCTGCACAACGAGGGCTTTGAGCTCTCGATCGTGGACGGCAGGCGGACGTACGACCTGTTGTTAGAATTGCTCGATCCGCATCTGGTCAAGTTCCAGTTCCAGATGTCGGCTATCACCGCTGGCTTTGTTGGCGCCGACTACTTCATGAAGTACCCCGGACGATTCTTCTCCATACACCTGCAAGACGTGGACATGAACGCCCCGGTCCCGACACCGGCGGCAGAGGGCGCGGCAATGGGGCGAGGTGGAGCAGGTGGGAGGCGCCCTCAGGTTGCAGTCGGCAAGGGCAGCATCGACTGGGTAAGGACGTTCAGCGCGGCGAAAACGGGCGGGATCAAGAACTACTTTGTTGAGCAAAACTGGGAACTGACGCAAGAGAGTGTCGCCTATCTCAAGAACCTCAAGGTTTGATCTTAGCGGGCCGCGGTTCATGCGGGCTGAAGGGGCAGGGCCCAAAGGGGGAGTATGCAAACGATCGGCGGCAATACACAGGTTGCCCTGTCAGCAGGCGGTGCGCCCCCAGCGGCGGCACGAAATACAGCGATTGACGCATACCGCGGTTTCGTAATGCTGCTCATGATGGCTGAAGTGCTGCGGCTGCCGGCGGTCGCGCACGCCTTTCAAGGCAACTGGTTCTGGGCATTTCTGGCGTTCAATCAAAGCCACGTGGATTGGGCCGGATGCTCCCTGCACGACACGATCCAGCCTTCCTTCTCGTTCCTTGTGGGCGTGGCGTTGCCATATTCGATCGCCAGCCGAGTGGCGAAGGGCTCCTCCTTTGGCAGGATGATGGTACACACGCTCTGGCGTTCCTTGTTACTGGTTTGGCTCGGCATATTCCTGCGGTCCCAGCGCGGCCCGATCCCCAACTTCACCTTCGAAGATACGCTCACGCAGATCGGGCTGGGCTACACCTTCCTGTTTCTGCTCGGATTCGTGCGGTCGCGCTGGCAGTACATAACGTTTGGGGTGATTTTGGCAGGCTATTGGCTCGCCTGGGCGTTATATCCACTCCCTGGCTCCGGCTTCGACTATCAGGCTGTGGGTGTGCCCGCGGACTGGGCGCACAACTATACTGGCTTCGCCGCGCATTGGAACGAGAATGCAAATCTGGGCGCCGCCTTTGACCAGTGGTTCCTCAACCTCTTTCCGCGAACCGCGCCATTTGTCTTCAACGGTGGAGGTTACCTGACTCTCAGCTTCATCCCGACACTGGGAACGATGATCCTTGGGCTCTTCGCCGGCCGATGGCTGCGCACTGACGCGCCGCATATTCCTTTCAAGAAACTTATCATCGCTGCTGCGGCAGGATTCGCAGGTGGCATCCTGCTGCACTGTGCCGGCATCTGTCCGATTGTCAAGCGCATCTGGACGCCTGCCTGGACCCTGTTCAGCGGCGGCATCTGCTTCAGCTTCCTCGCCGGCTTCTGCTGGATCATCGAGGTCGGAAAACACAGGAAGTGGGCTTTTCCCCTCATCGTCATTGGCATGAATTCGATTGCCGCATACTTTCTGGCAGACTACTTCGGCCGCCTGATCGCCGACGCCTTCCGTATCCACCTGGGCGCGACTCCGTTCAAGGTTTTCGGAGTCGGCCTCGAGCCTCTGACACGCGGGGGATTGCAGCTCCTGACCTACTGGCTAATATTGTTTTGGATGTACCGTCGCAAGATCTTCCTGCGCATCTGAGGATCGGTGTTGGGCCGTGAAAACCTTGATTTTTGCCATCCGATCCATAATGGGAGAAAACGTGGACACCCACTCTTTTTTGCATCTTTGATGGGTGTCCACATTCTCCACGCTTTTTTTCTCGACCCCAAATCGCCGCTCCTGCCGCTGAGGCTCAGATATTTCTAGAAATGATGGGTGTCCAAGAAAACGTGGACAGCCACTATTCTTTGTCTCTTTGATGGGTGTCCATATTCTCCATATTCTTTCCATATGCTTCCAAGTTCTCCCAGATCCTTAAGAAAATTCGGCTCAAATCCGTGGACGGGCCGTTAGGTATATTAGAGCTATTGCGACGAGGTATCCTCATGAGTGAAGTCAGATTGAATATCCTGGATGCCAGCCGGGCTCTTTGTGGCACGATTCACGGGAGCGTGGCCGATGCTGCCATTGCGGGGCTGTCCACTGAACCGGTGACTATCGAGGAATTGCAGGATGCTATGGCTCGGTTCATCAAACCAGTCAACGATTTCCGACCTTTTGCAGCGTTTGACGCTGGTACCAACAGGGAACCGTGGGACGCCGGGATTATCTTCATCGATCTGGCCGCACGCATCGTGGCCACCGAATCGTCCTATTGTATGCCGTCAGCCGAAGGACGAGTCCAATACCACGACGGTGTGCAAGCAACCGATGTGTGGTTGCCGTATCGGGCGCCTGAGGATTGGCTGTTTGTTAATTCCGTGGCTCAATATGAGGGTATCCTTCATCGACGGCGCGCTGAACGCAGAGTGCAAGCCGAAATTCTGACACCCGGACGGCTCCTAGATGGATAAAGATTTTCCGTGATCGTTGTATCGCGCGCGGTTATTGGGAAGGGGAAGAGCATCGTTGGAAACGGTAACTCCGGCGCAGACATTTCGATCCCCGCTCATGGCGTTGTCAGTGGATTCTCCTGTGGGAGTCAGGATCAGGTGATATACTGTGTTGCATGTCGGGCACGCTGTCGTACAGAGCATTTGCCATGGCAATGGAACTGGTCGAGCGGCGTTTGCGGAAGGTGACGGCTGCACTGGATGCGGCGAGTATCCGCTATGCCGTGATCGGCGGAAACGCCGTGGCTCTCTGGATCGCCAAAGCCGATCCCTCTGCGACGAGAACAACTAAGGACGTCGATCTTCTCGTCGAACGCTCGGACTTGGACCGAATCAGCCAGGTAATGCACGAGCTTGGATTTGAGAAGCAGGAGTTGCGCAGACTCGTCTTGTTCGTCGATCCTGAGGCACCAAGCCGCAGGTCCGGCATTCATCTGGTCTGGGCGGGAGAGAAAGTGCTCCCATCCTACGCCCACGCCGCACCGACTCTCACCGAGACGGTCCGCGACCCGGAGGGATTCTGGGTACTGGATTTGCCCGCTCTGGTGGGCATGAAGCTCACTTCTTTGCGCGATATAGACAAGGTTCACATCGCCGATCTGCTGCGCGTCAACATGGTCAGCCAAAAACTGCGCGGGTCGCTGCCGCCGGATTTGCGTCGGCGCTTGGAGGATATCGAGTCTACCCTCGAGGATGAGTGACGAGCGAAGCCTGCTAGCAATGTGCCGGCTGCCCCTGTCGGTCTCCATAAATAAATCGCAAGCAAATCCTAAATGGTTTCTCATGAGCTATCGCAATTTCACGCCCCGCGCCAAAATATAAATCCGCACCGGAGGCGTTGGCACTCAATGTGAAAACCGGGGACGCTCACGGGTTTTTAGCGGTTTGGGCCAAGATCGCGGACGGTTGCCGCCTGCGCCTGTTACAGCCAAGGAGGAACCTCATCATCGTTGCCGGCGATGGCTCCTCCCGCTTGACTTCTGCCAGGGCTGGGAATACAGTCCTTCGCCGATGACGCGATGCGAGTGATTTCACTCAAACAATGACGACACCATCGGATCTGGACAAACTGTCGGCCGAAGCCCGAGAAGGGATCGGCGCCCTGAGGAGCCGCGTGATTCGCAGGGCTAACGGCGCACTTCCTTACGATTACATCGTTCCCAGCGGCGTCTACGAAGAGCAGTGGGATTGGGATGCCTTCTTCGTGGGCCTCCATCTCATCTCCGTTGACAGGGCCGACGGGATCTATCTCAAGAACTGGTGTCTGAATTTCCTCGGCCACACTGAGCCCGATGGACAGACTCCGGGAGGAATTCGGCCCTGGGCCGGCCGCGATGCCCGTCTCTACCACATCAAGCCGCTCATGGGCCAGGCCGCCTTCTATGCTTCTCTTGCCCTGGGTGATTTCGGCTGGATTGAACCCGTCTGGAATAAGATGGCGTCCTGCGTGACCTACCGCGAACGGATGATGAGCGACCGGGAGACCGGCCTCGTCAAATGGTGGGACAGCCTGGAATCCGGGGCCGACAACAACCCGGCGTTGGTCCGCCGCTACCACAACAGCATCGCCGGCGCGGACGTCAACGCCTTCATGGTCCTCGACTATAAGGCCATGGCCCAAATCGCCAGCCGCCTGGGTAGGCCCGCCGAATCGGCAGCGTTTGGGGAACGGGCTCGTAAGCTGGCCGAGGCCGTGAACCGCCACCTCTGGGATCCGGATGACACCATCTACTACAATTACGATGCCGTTGAGCGAAAGCGCATCCGCTGCGTCACCTACAGCGGCCTGATTCCCCTCTGGGCCCAGCTCGCCTCCTCCCGGCAGGCACAGGCCATGATCGAGCGCTACGTTCTCAATCCGGCAAAGCTCTGGTCTCCCTATGGGATCAGGTCGCTCGCGGCCGACGAACCGCTCTACAACAATGAAAACGTCATCAAGCCCTACTCCAATTGGCAAGGGCCGATCTGGCCTCATGCCAATTGGATGGCCATGCATGCCCTTATCCATTACCGCCATGGCGAACAGGCCCTGGCGGTGGCTGAGCGAGTCACCCGTCTCTGCCTGGCTGACCTGGCGGCCAACGGCATGATGCATGAGAACTACCATGCCGAAACAGGCGCGCCGCTTGCTGCGCCCGACTTTGTGAGCTGGAATCTGCTGGTCGCCCAGATGATCGAGGAGGCCCGCACGGGCACCTTCAAACCCGACCCCCCACAGTCACTTTGTAATTAACGCGAAAGCCATGCTCCGCGAAAACTGCGCTTCAACTGATTTTCAAAATCGGTGTCAGGCAACTCGGGCGTATTCCCGATAAAGCCCGGGCCGGCGCTCATCCTTGGCGATGGCCTGGTAGGTGGCAAAGTACATCTCCCGGCTTTTGATCGCCTCGCCTTCGATCTTGTGACGGGCGTCTCCGAATGGCGTGAAGGTTTTGTCCTTGGGATCGTCCACCAGGATGTTCCGGTCGGCCAGATAGAGAATCCTCGGACGGCGGTATTCCCCCGTGGGGTTCCAACGCGAGTTCCAGAGCTTCCAGCAGATTTGAAAAGCGACCACGGTCTTGCCGGTTCCTGTGGCCAGGGTAAGGAGGACGCGCTTTTTCCCTTGGAGCATCGACTGCACCGCCCGGTTGATCGCAATATCCTGGTAATAGCGCGGGGTCTTTCCCGAGAGGCGGTAGTAAGGAGCGAGTACACGCTCGGCGATTTCGGGCGTTATGTTCTCTGCCGCTTTGAGCCGTGCCCAGAGTTCGTCGGGCGTGGGGAAGGTTTCCAGGTCGTTGTCTTTTCCGGTAAAGAAGTCGTGCTCGACGATCCCGTGGCCGTTGGTGGCGTAAGCGAACTTGAGTCCGAGGATTTGCGCGTACTCCTTGGCTTGTTGGAGGCCGTCGCCGGGTTTCTTATATACGGACTTTGCCTCCACGACCGCCAGGGTAAAGTCGCGGCGATACTTCAAAAGGTAGTCGGCACGTTTCTGAGGACGGCGTGTAGGTTTTTCTCCGGCGACCACGATGCGGCCGTCGGTGAAGCTTTTCTGCTCGCTGATCTGCTCGTCGGTCCAGTTCGCAGCGTAGAGCTTTGGCAATACGTATTTACGACATGTGTCGGCTTCGGTGAGCATACTCATTCTGAATTGCGTTCTCCTGCAATCCGGAGATGGGGGAAGGTTCTCCGCGTGAGCGTCACAGGCGGGCTATGTTAACAGAAAAACGGACCAATCGCGCGGAAATTCAAGCGGATATTGACGTTTTGATTGTATAGCGCAGCACGGTTTTGGGCAAACGGGAGCGCGCAGGCGAGATAAAATATTTCTAAAATGCCCGGAAGCGGGCGCCGGCTGGCAGACGGCGCCCGCGATTCACGATCGGCACAATCCAAGCGCTAGGGATGGTTGGGACCCTTGCGCTTGCCCCAAGTCGGGGGAGGAGGCTCGTTCATCATCCTGTTGACCGGGTGCTCTTTGAGCATGCGCATTGCCTCCTGCACTGCTCGCTCGATTTGCGGGTCGTGACCTGCGATGACATCCTTGGGCCAGTTCTCCACATCGATATCCGGTGCCACGCCTTCATTCTCCACGGCCCATTTCCCGTCGCGCGAGAAGAAACCGCCGCGCGGAGCGATCATCGAACCGCCGTCAATGAATGTCGGGGTGTCCGCGGTATGCACCAGCCCGCCCCAGGTGCGCTTGCCGACGAGCGAGCCGATCTTCCTGTACTTGAACATATACGGCATCAAATCCCCACCTGAGCCGGCCATTTCGTTGATGATCATCACCTTCGGTCCCCAGATGCCGGCTGCCGGGCTTGTGAACGGAACCCGGTCGCCGGCGACGTTGTTGAAGTAGCCATCGAAGTCGCGTTGCAGCGCATCGATGATGTAGTCGGCCGCCTGCCCGCCGCCATTGTAGCGTTCGTCGACGATCGCCCCTTTTTTGTCCTGCTGGGCGAAATAATAACGATTGAAGCTGGTATAGCCGGGCTGGCCCGTGTTCGGGAGATAAACGTAGGCGAGCTGGCCGTTGGACAGCTTGTCCACCATGCGGCGGTTGGATTCCACCCATGCCCGCGTACGCAGCGACTGTTCGCTCGTGACGGGGACGACGGTGACTTTCCTGGCGCCGTCCATCGTCGGGCGGTTGTTGACGGTCAGGACCGTTTGCCGGTTTGCCGTGCCGTCGAGAAGACGGTAGATGTTGTCGGGTGCTCTCAGCTCGATGCCATTAATTGCCAGGATGTAATCGCCGACGGAAACATCCACTCCGGGTGCTGCCAGGGGCGCGCGCAGATCCGTATTCCAGTTTTCGTTGTCGTAGATTCTGGTGATCTTGTAGCGGCCATTGTCAATGACGAAGTCGGCTCCCAGCAAACCGCCCGGCGCTCCCTGGGGTACCTCGGGCATGTCGCCCCCGCGCACATAGGAATGTCCGATGGCAATTTCGGCGCCCATGTTGTCGAGCAGATAATTGAGGTCGGCTCGATGCATCACGTAGGGCAGCAACTGCCCGTACATCTCCTTGTCCTTCGCCCAGTCGGTGCCGTGCAGATTGGGCACATAGAGGTAGTCACGCTGGTTGCGCCACCCTTCGTTGAAGATCTGCCTGTACTCTTCCTTCGGGTCGAGATACATGCGCAGGGTCACATTATTGATGCGTCCCTGGCCTGCTTGCGGTGGCGTTCGATCCGCATCCACCAGGAAGAGGCTCGGACCGGCTGGTGCGCCGGCTGGTGCGGCGCCGCGCCCGCCGCCTCCGCCGCCTCCGGCACGGTACAAAAGCTTGCGTCCATCCGCGCTCAACTCATAGTCCGAGACACCAGTGACAAACGGGGCGGCCCTGCGGTCACTCAGACGATAGCGCTGCAGGATGTTGCCGCCGCCACCGCCTCCGGCGCCGCGTCCTCCGCCGCCGGCAGCAGCTTCGATGTAGAAGACCGTACCGGCAACGCCGGCCCTCAAGCGCGAGTAGGGCCGTTCCGGGACACCTGGCACGGTCAGGATGCGTTGCTGCAGGCCGTCGAAGTCGATCTGAACCGTGACAGGAGCTGCGGCAGCACGTGGAGCCTGAATGCCCTGTTCACCCGCTTCCGCAGCAGCTGCGCCGCCCCCGGCTGCTCCCCGTCCGCCTCGGCCGCCACCGCCACCAGGACCGCTGGGTGCGCCGGTTTCCTCGTCACTCTCCGGCAGCAGCGGGCTCGGATCCCCCTTTTTCAGAATGGCGAAGTACAGGCCGAAGTTCTCGGTGTGGTCATAGGAAGTCATGTCGAGCCATTGCGAGGCCAGCCCAAAATCCGTCGAGGCGAGAAACCAGAGATATTTCCCGCCGGCGTCCCAGGCAGGCCATACCGCATCGGCAAGACCATCGGTGACTTGCTTCACCTCGCCCGTTTCGACATTGCTCACGAAGATCGCGTGATAGAGCGAGTTGAGATGGCTGGCGTATGCAACCCACTTGGAATCGGGACTCCAAACCGGGTTCTGAGTTCGTTGCGGCACCATCCAGGGATCGTTCCCCACCACTTTGGTCTGGCCAGTGGCGACATCAAGCACCCATACCTTCAGGTTCGTGTCGGTGTACACGATCTTCTTTGAGTCGGGGGACCAGGAGGGCGTGTAGTAGTGCGTGGGATTCGGCAGCGCGATTTCGCGGGGCGGTGTGAGGCCATCCTGGGACTCGATGACAAGCTTGTACTCTCCGGAGCGGTCACTGAAGTACGACACATACTTGCCATCCGGCGACCATGCCGGATCGCGCTCGGCCGAACCGCTCGAGTTGGTCAGGTTGCGGATGTCGCCCTTCTCGGCTGGAATGGTAAAGATCTCTCCGCGAGCCTCAACCACGATGCGCTTGCCGGTGGGAGAAACCGCCATGTTGGCCATGCGGCTGGACACATCTTCCCACTTCGGCATCATCCAAGGGAAATCGCCGGTGGCCGTGATATTCACGACGTGCTCTTTCCCGGATTTGGGATCGAGTTCGTGAATGTTGCCGGCCTGCTCAAACACCACGGTGCCGGCTCCGGAGTCCATGGCCTTGACATCAAAATCGGTAAACTTCGAAACCTGCGCAAGCTTCTTGGCCTTGGTGTCATAAGACCAGACATTGGCCACGCCGTCGCGATCGGAGATGAAATACACCGTGTCGGCTACCCAGACGGGATCCACGTCCTTGGAGTCCGTCCAGGGCGGCGATACCAGGTCATAAGTCTTGAGGTCCACGATCCAGATCGGACGGTCCTGGCCGCCCCGATAGTTGCGGCGTTCCTCGTCCCACGAATTGTTCATCCGATAGGCAATGCGCGTGCCGTCCGAGGAGATCTTGCCCTGATAACCGCGGGGCAGCGCCATGGGCTCTTCGACGCCTCCCTCGACCGGCACTGTCCAGAAGCGCGGCGCCGCACTCGGCGCCCATGAGGCTCTGGAGGAGGTGAACAGGATGGCCTTCCCGTCATGAGTCCAACCCTGGACCTGGTCGGCGCCCGGATGCCAGGTCAAGCGCCGTGGCTCTCCACCCGCCGCCGGCACGACATAAACATCGGTGTTGCCGGCATATTCGGCACTGAAAGCAATCAGCTTGCCGTCGGGCGAAAAATGGGGATTCGAGGTCTGGCCCTGGAAGCTGGTGAGGCGGCGCGCCATGCCGCCAGTTCGCTCGACGACCCAGATGTTATTGGCATAGGCGAAGGCGATCTGAGTGGTGCTCACAGTCGGAGTGCGCAGCAGGCGAGTCGGCCCGCCGTCCGGTGGTGTTGCCGCCACGGCCGTAAGCACAGTGACTGCGAGCAACGGAAGCCATCGAAACTTGGTCAGCAAGGAACGCAAAAGCATAGGTTTATCCTCCCGTGGGTTTGCACGCACTTGTATCACGAAGCCTGTTGCGGATCAAAGCAATCTGCGCAGGTTAACCAAGTTCGTCACAAGAAAGGGTAAAGGTGCAGTAAGTCCTTTAGAGTCAGTCAAGCGATTCTCGAGTCTCTACTACATTCGTGATCAAAATCAAGTCGCTCGGGCAAGTGGAACCCGAGTTTCTGCAAGAGTTGTTTCAGCTCCGCCGTAGGCGTGGTCACGCGACGCAATCGGATCTCGCAGCCGTCCGTGGTAGGCAGGATGATGTCTGCGCTCTGAATTGCGGAGAGTGCTTCCAGTGCTTTCGAGGGCGACAACTCTACCGATTTTGCGCGTAATAGGTGCTTCAGCGTTACCCATAGTGTATATCCTAGGAATGCCACCAGGACGTGAGCTTTGACTCGTCGTTCGATTTGGTGAAAGATCGGGCGTATCGATAACTCGCTCTTAAATGTCCGGAATGCCGCCTCGGTCAACTGGATGTACTTCGTTCAGAGTTACTGAGCGTTGTCGTCGGTCAGGTTTGTCCGCAACAGATAAGCCCCTTCCCTCAGCTCCTGCCAGTTTCTCAGGTGTTCCAGGAGTGTCCATTGCGGGCACAGGTCGGAAGGAATTTCCTGCACCTTGATTTGAACCAGATCAGCCACCTGCGGATGACGTGCTTGAATCGCGCCGATTTTCCTCTCAATTTTTCCCCTGTCTTCAGTTTTCCTTCCCGAACTCTCTTCTCCAGACGACCAAGCGCGTCTTCAATCTTCTTGGAGAATCGGCTTCGTGTTGCCTTTTCTTTCTGTTGTCGCGCGGTGGTCCGGCACAAAACATAGGTTTCCTCGGCGCCCGGAATTCCGACCAGCTTCAGGGCGGTCATGACATGGACGCCGCGCTGGAAAAAGCGAGCTCGCGGAAATGAGGCAGCGCAGAAGATCGAATTTTTCGCCGCTTCATGATGATGGGAAAGCGCGAGGAATTCCGCTAACGCGGAACGCGAAACTGGCGCGTCATGCGTGCAAAGCGCTCCCCAAAGCGGCGGCCTTCCTCCAGTTCTTTATCGCTGATTCCCGGATCGACCGGCCCGGTGGTTGCCTGGGGCCCGAGCGTGCCGAAGCCGTCGCTGTCTATGCCGCCGATCACGACAAATCTCATCTCCAGCAAGGAAGACATGAGGGACAGGCGGGCCATTTCCTTGCCGCTCGAGACATTGCCTCCCGTGCAGAAGACCCCGGCGGTGCGACCGTCGCCCCAGACCTTGGTCTTCGCGAGGGCGACGCCGAGGCGATCCAGAAACCGCCGGCTTTCGACGGATAGATTCGCCCAGTGGACTGGCGTGCCGATCACGATGCCATCAAAAGTGGAGATGGTTTCATCCTTGACGTCCGCCATTTTCTGGAGGGTCACTTCCACGCCTTGCACGGGCTTCGCGCCATCGCGAATCGCCTGCACGAGTTTTTCGGTATTGCCGGTCTCGGAATGGTAGGCAACCAAGATTCGGACGGGAGCCTGTTGAGCCGAGGCTGCCGAGGATTGCAGCGTCAGCAGAGCCATGCAGGCAAGCAGGATATGTTTCATATATTCAACTCCTGTTATTAATGACTATGCTACAAACTAAAGAGAGGGCAACCTATCACTCTCCTCTGGGAGCGGGAGCGTCCCACCCACATCTTCATAGCAGGAGATCTGCGCGGCATCTTGCCCGCGCGATTTCTTCGTAATAATCTTCGACCAGCGCATACAGAGAGCTGGCGCGCGGGTTGCGGAGCTCGTACACGGCCGCAGGTGCGGTCTCCACGCCCTACATAACAGTCTGGCGCCGAGAGTGAGCGAGAAAATCGAAGCCTCCGAATATGCATTTGGCTTTAGCTGGGCCGGCAGACGTCACAAACGAAACCGCCGGCACGCCCGTCTGCAGACTCGCACCGGTAACCGAATCCGAAATCGCCTCCTATAGGAATTCTCACTCGACCGGTAAATTGCGAAAGACGGCCGCAAAACAACGCGGGTAAGTCGAAGGCGGCATGAGTTCGTGGTTATTGGCGGTTTTCTCAGCACAACCACTTGGAGAAGTTCAGGGCGATCATGATCGCGCTGCAGGCAATGGCTCTTGCGAACACTTATGCACACAGATCCGATCGGGGCTTATCGGTCTCATCTGTGTCCCACAAACGTCCGGCAGCCCGCATTTGCGGCGTGCAGTGCCGGTTAAGTTCTGCTCAGGCTTGCGCCTCACTGCCCGATTGGGTAATATAGCGAACAACGACGATTCCTGACATCGGGCTCTTGTTCAGATCATGTGTCCGGGCATTTCGCTCAGTCTGCTCGCCAGGTATTGAGAGCCATCATTAGGGAAATGTCCTGAAGTAACCACACGCGGAGAGAAAGACCGTTTCGGGTCGGTCTTTCCCCCGATTGAACCGGCTTATCTGTCGCCCGTCGACAGTCAAGGTTTAGGTATGGGTGGAGTGCTCTCCAGAAGAGCCCCTTTCAATTGCACTACCTATGCAGAAGCGATTCCGGTAGCGCTGGAACTTTTTCAGGATCTGTCATTCGCCTGGGCGCGGGAATGGAAGCAGGCGGATGCCTCGAGGCGCATCATCGGTTTTCTTCCCATCTACGTGCCGAGGGAGGTGATCCACGCGGCCGGCATGCTGCCCGTCGGCATCTTCGGCGCGGGGGATCGGATACCGGTCGTCAAAGGAGATGCCTTCTTCCAGTCCTACATCTGCCACCTGCCGCGCACGGTCGTGGAACTGGCGTTGAACGGCAATCTCGATGATTTCGACGGCTTCCTTTTCCCATCCATATGTGATGTCATTCGCAACCTGTCCGGCATTTTCCGGCTCAAGTTACCGCAGAGATTCGTGCGCTATCTGGATTTTCCCCAGAATTTCAACCCGTCCACCGGCGGGCAATTCTACCGGGCTGAACTCGATCGACTCCAGGCGGACCTGGCGCGCCTTAACGGCCGGCGAGTCAGCATCAGCGATCTGAATCACTCGATTGCCCTATACAACAAAAATCGCCGGCTATTGCAGCAGCTTACGGAGTTTCGTCTCGATGCGCCTGAAAAGATTCCCGCGGTCGACTACTACCTGATCCGGCGCGCAGGCTTCACCATGGCGGTTGAGGATTACAACGATTATCTCGGGGCGGTCATTGCACTGGCTGAGCAACTGGACACGCCCAAAGAAGACAAAATCCGGATCGTGCTATCGGGATCCTTCTGCGAGCAACCGCCGCTGGGGCTCATCAAGACCATCGAAAATGCCGGCTGCTATATCGTGGACGACGACTTTCAGCTCGGCCTCAAGTGGTTTTGCGGGGCCATCCCCGAAGATACCGGGGATCCGATCGGCGCCCTGGTGGACAGCTATCTCTCGCAAAGCACATCCTCTTCTGCAGTCTTCGACCGCGAGAATGCCAAAGGGGAGCGCCTCGCCGAGGCGGTCCGAAAATGCAAAGCCGACGGCGTGATATTCTGCGCTCCCAGCTTCTGTGATCCTGCCCTTCTGGACCGCCCCCTGCTGGAGAGCGCCATGAACAGGCATCATATCCGGCACACCAGCTTTCAATACCATGAGAATCTGGGTCAGTTTCGCGTGATCAAGGAACAGGCCGGGACCTTCGCAGACATGATCAAACTCTGGGAGTGAGCGTGGAAATTCAAAAAGAGAACAGCATGATCCGGCAAAAACAGATGCTCGCGGACCAGTTCATCGAGCTGTCCCAGGTCCGGGAAACCGGCAAGAAAGTGGTCTATACCTTCGTCCCGGGAAATCTGACCGAGTTGATTTATGCCTTTGACATGCTCCCGGTTTATCCTGAAATCAATGCTCTGCAATCCGGGATGCGCCAGAAGTCCCGCGACTATATCCGCGAAGCCGAAGACATCGGGTTCTCCGAAGATGTTTGCTCCTACGTAAAGTGTGACATCGGCATGATGCTGCAGGGGAACGTCGGCCCCACAGGCCAGCAATTGCCGCCGCCCGACGTGCTCCTGCTGAGCTACACCGGCTGCTTTGTTTTCATGAAGTGGTTTGAAAATCTGAAGCGGCTCTACCCCAATGCGGAAATCGCCATGCTTCATATCCCCTATCAGGAATCGGGGCGCATCGAAGAGCAAGCCGTCAAGTACATCCGCAGCCAGCTCGTCACTGAGGTGATCCCGATCCTGGAAAGGGTCAGCGGCTGCAAATTCGATTCCGAGAAGCTGGGTGCCAAGCTGGACCTGGCGGCGCAAGCCGAGGACCTCCTGGTCAGTGTATTTGATTCGGCGCGGCACAAACCCTCGCCCATCGATGCCTACTTCGGGGGTGTGTATTACATAGGGCCGATCTTCACGGCTTTCCGCGGCACCCGGGAATGCGTGGAGTATTACCGCGACCTGCAGAATGAAGTCGCGTTTCGGGTTGAAAACAAGCTTGGCCCGATCACACCCGACGGTTACCTGGAAAATGAGCGTTTCCGACTGGTAGTGGAGGGGCCTCCCAACTGGACTCATTTCCGGGAGTTCTGGAAGCTGTTCTACGATACCGGAGCCGTTTTCGTTGCTTCCAGCTATACCCGCGTGGGCGGCGTGTACGACTATGGCTTTCGCCACTCCTCCGCGGATCCGCTGCGGAGCATGGCGGAGTATTGTCTCGGTTGTTATACCAACCTCAGCCTGCCTCAGCGGATCAATCTCCTGGAACGCTGGATCAAGCGCTACCAGGCGCACGGCCTGCTGGTCAATTCGATCAAAAGCTGCAAATCTTTTTCGGCCGGGCAATTGGTGATGATGCGCGACCTCGAGGAGCGGCTCGGCATTCCTGTCGGGTTCATCGAAACCGATCTGGTGGACCCGCGCTACTATTCGTTTTCCAACATAAAAAACAGGCTGGATTCTTTCTTTCAGATGCTGGACCAGCGGCATTCACTCCGCATCCCGGTGGATGCCTTTTCCGACGACGCCTTGGTATGACTGCGATGAGACTGTTTAGCCGGATCCAAAGACTGAACCGCGAAGACCTCAAAGACCTCAAAGATCGGCTGTCATACCTTTTCGGAAGAGACAAAGGAGCCTTGGCTCAATACGAGGAGTTCACAAGGTTTTTCTTTGAGGTCTTCGAGGTCTTTGCGGTTCAAATCTCATCCTGGCCTAAACATTTACACTGCGATGCCATGGTGTTTTTGCCGGGCTGCCGATTCACGACCGAGGATATGCCATGAAGGTGTTTCTGGGGATCGACCTGGGTTCCACGACTTCCAAGGCTATTCTGGTTGATGCCGGCGGAAACATTATTGGTCGCGGGATTACCAACACGCGCTCGGATTACGCGGTTGCCGCGGATATCGCCCGCATGGAGGCTGAGTTCAATTCCCGGTTTGCCCTCCTGCGCCGCAAGCTCCAGGAAGATGCGGCGAGCGATTCCTGCTGGGACCAGATCATCCCCAGCCTGGAAAACCGGTTCCACTGGCTCCAGTTTCAGGCCAGGTTCGACAGGCTCATGGAGGCCATGCTCCAGAGCGCTGCTCTGATCGAGGACGCAAAGCTCCGTTCCCAGGTGGAGCAATGTCTCGCGGAATTGTCCCCGAGGATGCGCGAGTCAAGCCGGCGGCGGTTTTTCAACGGCGAGATTTCCGCCACTTCCCGGTTTTTCCGCGATCTGTTCAGCTGCGCCTACGTTGCGGAGATCTCCGCTGCGCCCAAAGACCTCTACGATACGCTGTTGGCTGCATTCGACCGGTCGATCAATCCGGCGGAAAACAGCAGAATCGATTTTGACTTTGGCGACCTGGTTCGGGAGGCGCTCGATCTGCTGCCGGAGGAGATGCCAAAGCAGCGCGGCAGGTTCGAGCGGCATCTGGCTGAGATCTCCAACCTTTCGCTTCAGCCCGCCGACTATTTCGGCACCGGCTACGGCCGCCAGTTGCTCCCGTTCGAGAAACAGCATATCCGATCGGAGATTCTGTGCCATGCCTTCGGCGCTCACGCCTGCTTCCCGCAAACGCGCACGGTGCTGGACATCGGCGGCCAGGACACCAAGGCGATCCAGGTGGATCCGCAAGGCCTCGTCACCAGCTTCCAGATGAACGATCGCTGCGCTGCCGGCTGCGGTCGCTACCTCGGCTACATCGCGGATGAAATGAACATCAGTGTCGGCGAGCTGGGCCCGCTGGCACTGCGCGCTGATTTCGAAACAAATATTTGTTCCACCTGCACGGTTTTCGCCGGTGCCGAACTCCGCGAATATCTGAACCTGGGAGAGAAAAAAGAGAACATTCTGGCTGGACTGCACAAGGCCATAGTTCAGAGAGCGTTCGCCTTGCTTGCGCGCTCCGGCGGGGTCCGCAACGAATTCACCTTCACCGGCGGCGTCGCGCGCAACCCGGCGGTGGTTCGATACGTCGGTCAGATGGTGACGCAGAACTACGGCAACCTGACCATCAACCATCACCCGGATTCCATTTTCATGGGCGCGCTGGGCGCCGCCTTGTTCAGTGTGCATAGAGGATGAACACCAAAAATATCACCCTGGGCATCGACGTGGGCAGCAGTTGCATCAAGGTCGCACTGGTGGACTACGGCGACAGCCCTGAGGTCATCGATCTTGCCAACGAGAAAATTCGCAAGCGGAACCCGGCCCTCCTGGTAGAGCAGGTGGTCACGCCCATCCTGGAGCGTCACGGGCTTGACTATGCCGACCTGCTCTATGTGGCGTCCACCGGCGAAGGCGAGCTGGTGCAGCGCAAGCGGGGTCACTTCTACAGTATGACCACGCACGCGCGAGGCGCATGTCACTATCATCCTGAGGCACGCACAGTGGTAGATCTTGGAGCGCTGTTCTGCCGGGTCATGTTGCTGGATCGAGGTTCACGAGTCAGGGATTACACCATGACCGGGCAGTGCGCCTCAGGTTCCGGACAGTTTCTGGAAAACATCACCCGCTATCTCGGCGTGACCATCGAAGAGGTCGGGCCGCTGTCGCTCGGGTCGGCCAATCCGGCGATCCCGAGCAGCATTTGCGCCGTTCTCGCCGAGACCGATGTCATCAACATGATCTCCAAGGGAATTCCGACTGCCGACATCATTAAAGGCATCCATTTGTCGATCGCCCGTCGCATCGTCCAGCTGCTCAGCAAGCTGAAAGTGGAATCACCCGTCGCCCTCACCGGCGGCATGGCCAGGGATACCGGGCTGGTCGCCGCCATCCGGGAACTCTGCGATGACCGGAACCTGCACCTGGACATCTTCCCTGCCCGGAACGGTTTTGCCGCCGGCGCGATCGGGGCTGCTCTCTGGGGCGGCTATCGTCACTTCAAACTGCTGGAGGCGACGGCATGAAGGCCAACGGAATCCGGCACAGCGATCTGGCTCTTCCGGATTATCCGCCGAACCTGGCGACGCTCCTGAACCGGAATGCGCGTGCCTTTGGCAGCAACCCGATCTACCAGGAGCTGCACAACGGCCAGTATGCCGCTTTGACCTGGAGTGATTTTCAACAAAACGTGATTCGCTTGCAGGGCGCCCTGTCTTCCCGAGGGCTGCTTCCGGGGGACCGCGTCGCGATTCTGTCGCAAAACCGCCGCGAAATGCTCGAACTCGAGCTTGCCGTGATGGCCATGGGCGCCGTTGCCGTACCCATCTATGCCGGCTATGTTCCCGCTACCAGCCAGGCACTGGTTGAATTCTGCCAGCCGCGCATGGTGGCAGTCGCAGATCAGATGCAGTTCGCAAAACTCAGCACTCCTGAGTCGTTCGCGGCCGTGATTCATTTCGACCCGATCCAGGCAAATGGGCAGACGCAGGCTTTATCTTTCGCGGAACTGCTGACCGCTCCGCCCCTATATCCTGAAATTCGCGACACCAGTGTCGCACCCGATACCGTCGCGCTCAACATGTACACCTCCGGTACGATGGGGACACCCAAGTGCGTGCAGTTGACCCATCGTAATATTCTCTCTCAACAGGCGGCGATGCATGTCCTCTGGAAGCTCGACCATCGCGACCGTTTTCTCTCCTACCTCCCCTGGCATCACAGCTTTGGCGGGATCTATGAGAAATACGCCGCCATTACGAATGGTGCGCTCCTGGCGCTGGAGCATGGGTTCGGGAAGAATATCGAGATCCTGCTGGACAACTGGGAAAAGGTCCGGCCCACGGTCTTTTTCAGCGTACCCAAAATCTATCAGGAAATCGCAACGCGGGTCTTGAAGGACCCCGGACTGGGACGGCTCATTTTTCACAAGGAATTGCGCTTCGTTTTCACTGCGGCGGCGCCACTGCCGAAAAATGTCTCCGACATGTTTGTGGAGCGCGGCGTTCCCGTTTACGAAGGCTGGGGTTTGACGGAAACATCTCCCTGCTGTACGGTTACGGACCCCACCCTCCCGCGCATGCCGGGCGTTGTCGGCAAGCCGATTCCCGGAGTCTCCCTGAAAATTGACGACGCCGGCGAAATCCTGGTGCGTGGCCCCAATGTCATGAAGGGCTATTTCAACAACGCGGAAGCGACCCGCAAGGTCCTTGCCGACGACGGCTGGTTCGCTACGGGTGATATCGGTGAATTCACCGACACCGGTCTTCGTCTCATAGCACGCAAGGATCGCATTTTTAAACTAAGCAATGCCGAGAAGGTCATCCCGACCGAGATCGAGGCCCTGATTCTCAAGGACTGCGCCTATCTTTCGTATGCCTTCGTCACGGGTGAGGGGCGTGATTACCCGGTGGTTCTGCTTTTCCCAAACAAGGGGATGTTTGCCCGGATTCCTTATGCCTCCCAATTGAAGGCAGGTTGCCGTTGTCCGGAAGGGCTCGAGGACATGTCGGTTTGTCTTCAACGCTGCCTGAAAGAGATCAATAATGCCCTGGAAGCGAAATATTCCCGGCCGATGGAGGCCCTGCTGATCGATCACGAACTGGCCATAGGGAGTGAAGCGCTGACGCCATCCATGAAAGTCATTCCCAGCAGGGTCGCCAGAATTTTCAGGGAGTACATCGAGCAGCTGTACGGCTCGGAGAAACAGCTGCCGGACAAGGTCTATGTCATTCATTTGAGGTGAGGATGGCCCGGCTGGAGTCGCAGGATACGCTCAAGAGGATTTTGCAGAGTTACTTCCAGAATCTCAGGTCTCCGCTGGCCTGGTGCACGAGCGCCGGACCGGCTGAAATCCTCCGCGCGCTCGGTTTCGACGTGTACTTTCCGGAGAATCATGGCGCCCTGCTGGGCGCTTCCCGCGCCGCCCAACGGTACATTCCCAGGGCCCACCAGGCCGGATACGCGGCTGAGGTCTGCTCTTATCTTACGGCGGACATCGGAGCCTGGCTGATGCAGGAAACTCCGCTGACCGGCGCATACGGGCTCCCTTCAATTCCCCGGCCCGATCTGATCGTCTTCAACACCAATCAGTGCCGGGAGGTGGCGGAGTGGTTCAACTATTTCGGTCGGGTGTTTCAATGTCCGGTTGTGGGCATCTTCCCGCCGAGGCACCTCGAAGAGGTGACTCCTGCAGATGCAGGCCATGTGGTGTCGCAATTCCTGAAGCTCATCGCCACGGGCGAAGAGATCATCGGACGAAAGCTCGATCCATCCTGCCTGGAAGAGACCGTCCGGCAAAGCAAGGAAGGATCGGCCCGTTGGAAGAAGCTCCTGCAGACGGCCCGGAACCGCCCGGCTCCGATATCTTTTTTCGACGGCACGATCCTGATGGCCCCGATTGTCGTTCTCCGGGGCACTTCCGTGTGCACGGATTTTTATGAGCAGGCGCTCGCCGAGGTTACGGCCTTGCAGGCGCAACCGCGCGCCGCGGTGCCTGAAGAGAGGGTGCGGCTTTACTGGGAAGGCATGCCGATCTGGGGAAGGTTGCGTGCCCTGGCCGACTTTTTTGCCGCTAACGGAGCTGCCGTGGTTGCCTCCACCTACTGCAACAGCTGGGTGTTTGACGATTTTGATCCTCGGAACCCACTCGAGTCGATGGCCTATGCGTACACAAAAATCTTCATCAATCGGGGCGAAGACACAAAACTGGCGATGCTCTCTGCCGCACTGCAGGAATACCAAATCGACGGCGTCATATTTCATGATGCCAAGACCTGTTTCAACAACAGCAACAATCGCTTCGGGCTTGCCCGGCGACTTCAGGAAACGACGCACGTCGATACCGTGACCATCGATGGCGACTTGAACGACCTGCGATTTTTTTCCGAGGGGCAGAGCCGAACAAAGCTGGAGACCTTCATCGAGCAACTCTATTCTCGCAGGAGGCTGCATGGCTAAAGGGAGGCATTAGATCATGACTGCTATGAAGAAAAGTGTATTGCGTGTCGGTGTGATCGGCATGGGACCCGTGGGCGCCACTCTGGCGGTTCACCTGCAGGAGGCAGGCGCACTCGTGGTTCTTTGCGAGATGTCTTCGAAAATTGCCGATGCCATCAAGAAATCCGGCATTCATCTGACCCACACCATAGAGAAAACTGCTGTGTTCACCCAAACTTGCCATACGGTCCAGGAACTGGGCATGTACGACCTGGATCTTGTCTTGGTTGCAGTGAAAACGCCGCATCTCAAAAAGGTAACCCAGCAGTTGCAGGAGATCTCTTCCGAGAAAATGTACGTGATGTGCGCGCAAAACGGGATCGACAACGAAGTGGATGTGGGCCGCGTGTTTGGGGACGACAGGACACTGCGCATGGTCGTCAACTACGCCGGCAACATGAGCAGCCCCAACACGGTGCACGTGAGCTTTTTTAATCCTCCCAACTACGTTGCGGCTCTGGCGCCCGGCGGCGAGGCGATCGCGACCCGGTTCGCCAATCTGCTCAATGCCGCCGGTCTCGAAACCAAAATACCCGATGACATCCAGGATTACGTCTGGGCCAAGGCGATCTTGAACGCCGCCCTGAGCGCCGTTTGCGCCATCACGCGCCGGACGATGAAGGAAGTAATGGACTACCCTGAAACCCTCGAACTGGTCGAGGCGATCATCGACGAATCGGTCCGGGTCGCGGAAATGGAGAAGATTGAGCTGGGCAGAAAATTCCGCCGTTTCTGCATCCGGTATCTCAAGAACGCCGGCCACCATCGCCCCTCGATGCTGGTCGACCTCGAAAACGGAAGGCAGACTGAAATCGATCATCTCAATGGCAAGATCGTGCACTATGGCCACAAACACTGTCTGCCCACGCCCCTGAATCAAATGGTAACCGCTCTCGTGCACACTCTTGAGCGGGCACCGCTTTAGGATGGAACATGGCGAGGCAGCTACGCGCTGAATTGGATGGGTAACCACTTTTTGGGAATTGACCTGGGTTCATCGTACACGAAGTTCGTGGTGGTGAACCAGTCCGCCGGATGTGACTACTCGGCCGTCGTCCCAACGCTCAGCCGGCGCCGGGAGGAGTTCGACCGGAGCCTGGACATCATTCGGAATCGGTTCCGGATCGACCGAGTCTGCGCTACGGGCTATGGGCGTCATAGCTTCGGGGGCGAGCTGAAAAAGACCGAACTGATCTGTGCCTCGGTGGGTATTTCCGCCCTCTATCCGATCCACAAGGGGATCCTCGATATTGGCGGGGAGGACATCAAGATTATCGAGAGCGGCCCGGACGGAGAGGTCGCCCATTTTTATATGAACGACAAGTGCTCTGCAGGCACCGGGGCATTCGTGACCGAGATCGCGGAGCGGGCGGAACTGGATCTGGCCGAGATGAGCGAATTCGCCCGCCGCTCGACCGCCAACCGGACCATCAACAGTTTCTGTACGGTTTTTGCTAAATCTGAGATCCTGAGTTGGAAATTTGACGGTGTTCCCATCGAGGATATTGCCCGGGGAATCTATCTTTCGATTGTCGATCGGATCTGCAAGCTGCCCGTGCGGATTGATCTGCCCATGTTTCTTTGCGGCGGCGTGATCGCTTTTCATCCTTACCTGAAGGATCTGTTGGCAGAACAGCTGCGCCTTGATGTGCAAGTTGTTCCCAATCCGCAGTTCATGGTGGCATTTGGTGCGGCCATCATCGCAAAAAACGCGGGGGATTCGAGTCCTGCCGGCGGATAGAATGGTTTCTCGAAAGGGGGGAAGGAAATGATCCAAGGATACCAGATGAGGGCCAAGGACCAGCCATTTGAGCTGGTTGCGTATCCGGCGGCGGAACCGCAGCCGGGGGAGGCGCTGGTAAAGATCGCCGGGTGCGGCGTATGCCATACCGATCTGAGTTTTTGGCACTATGGAGTTCCGACGCGGCATGAGCTGCCCTTGGTGCTCGGTCACGAAATCAGCGGCACAGTCTTGGCAGGCCCCCCGAAGTTGGCCGGCATGCCGGTGATCATTCCGGCTGTTCTGCCCTGCGGTGAATGCAAGTTGTGCCGGGACGGCCGCAGCAACATCTGCCAGGGCCAGAAGATGCCCGGAAACGACTTCCATGGCGGCTTTGCCAGTCATATCCTGGTTCCAAGCCGCTTCCTGGTGCCGGTTCCCGACGCGGCGCTGGCGGCTCACTCGCTCGCGGAACTTTCCGTCATTGCCGACGCCGTGTCCACCCCGTACCAGGTCATGGTGAAGAGTCGGATTCAACCCGGAGATTTGGCCATTATCATCGGGGTTGGCGGCATCGGCATTTATGCGGCGCAACTGGCGCAGATCATGGGCGGCCTTGTGATAGCGATCGATGTGGTCCAGGAGAAGCTCGACCGCGTTTTCGGGGCGGGAATACCGGCCACGATCAACGCCGCAGATCTGGATATCCGGGAGGTGAAGAAGCGCGTGAAGTCGCTCTCCGAAAAGCTCGGAGCGCCGGCGCATGGCTGGAAGGTGTATGAGATGTCAGGGACCCGGCAGGGACAGGAGCTTGCCTTTGCACTGCTCGGGATTGCCGGAACCCTCTCGGTGGTCGGCTTCACCCTTGAGAAACTGGAGCTTCGCCTCAGCAACCTCATGGCTTTTGATGCGGAACTGATCGGCACCTGGGGATGCAAGCCGGAGCTATACGCAGCCGTGCTCGATCTGGTAACCGCCGGAAAGCTCAAAATCCAGCCTTTCATCCAGACGCAGCCGATGTCGCGCATCAACGAGGTTTTCCAGCAAGCTCTGGATCACAAACTGGTCAAACGATGTATTCTGATTCCGGATATGGATACTCGAGACTGAATGGCGCTGGAATTTGAACCACGAAGACCGCAAAGACCTCCAAGAGACTGTTTCTTTGCGGTCTTCGAGGTCTTCGTGGTTCAATTGTTCAGGCCTGGCTAAACAGCTCTGCCTGAATTCCAAGAATTGATATCCCTGATGAGGTTCAGTTGGTCCAACCCGGTGATCTTGATAGCGAGAGGAGAGTCAATGTAATGGAAAATCCTTTAGTCAGTCACAATCTGGTGGAAGTGGATTTCAAGGAGATCGTGTACGAGCTCCGTCCCTGCCTGGACCGGGACCATCAGCCGATCGCGGGCTTGAACAACGCCTGGATCCTCTTGAACAATCCGAAGCAGTACAATTCTTATACCACTGCAGCCATCAAGGAGGTCATCCTCGCGTTCCGCAAGGCCTCGAACGACCGTTCCGTGGTTGCCGTTATTTTTTCCGCGGTCGGGGATAGGGCTTTTTGCACCGGAGGCAACACAAAAGAATATGCGGAATATTATGCCGGGCGCCCGTTGGAATATAAACAATACATGCGCCTGTTCAACGACATGGTTACTGCCATCCTCATGTGCGACAAGCCGGTCGTCTGCCGCGTGAACGGCATGCGTATCGCCGGCGGTCAGGAAATCGGCATGGCGTGCGACTTTTCCATCGCCAGCGACCTCGCCGTTTTTGGACAGGCCGGCCCCAGGCATGGGAGTGCGCCGGACGGAGGCAGTACCGACTTCCTCCACCTTTTCGTCGGCATCGAACGAGCCATGCAAAGCTGCACGCTATGTGAGATGTGGAGTGCTTACGAAGCTAAGACCTATGGCTTGATCACTGAAGCCGTGCCGGTGCTGAAAGTCGATGGCCGGATTATCAGAAACCCACTGGTCATCACCGACCGTTGGCTCGACGAATCAGGTGCCCCGGTCTATGGCCGCAGGAAATCGGGTGCCGCCATGGACGAAGCCAAAGCAACAATGGCGCGCGGCACGATCGATCTCGCCCCGCTCGACAAGGAAGTCAACGCACTGTGTACGAAGCTCGTGTATGCGATGCCGGATTGCATCAGCAAGACCCTGAACAGCATGCGGAAGAAGAAGCTCGAACACTGGGACAGGAACCAGCAATCCAACCGGGACTGGCTGGCCTTGAACATGATGACGGAGGCGAAGGCGGGCTTCCGGGCCTTTAACGAAGGGCCCAAAGACAATCGCGAAGTGGATTTCATCCAATTGCGGCGGATGCTCTCCGAAGGCCATCCGTGGGATGACGAGTTGATCGAAGCCATATTGCCGAGGTGAGAACCATGGCCGAAAAGCTGACAGTAGAGACTCTGCATGACGGGCAGGTGGTGCGTCTCACCTTGAACGCGCCGAAGGCGAATATCCTCGATGCAGAAATGATGGCCGGATTGCACGCATCCCTCATCAGTCTGCAGGGACGGGAAGAACTGAAGCTTTTGCAGCTTACAGGATCCGGAGATCATTTCAGTTTCGGCGCCAGCGTCCAGGAGCATGTCCGAGATAAGGCACCGGAAATGCTCCGGGAGTTTCACGGGTTGTTCCGGGCGCTGATCGACCTCGCCGTGCCCACGGCGGCGGTCGTCTCCGGCCAGTGCCTGGGGGGCGGGTTGGAACTGGCCCTGATGTGCAATTTTCTATTTCTCGATCGGTCCGCCAGGCTCGCACAGCCGGAAATTAACCTGGGAGTTTTTGCGCCGCCTGCGTCGCTGATCCTGCCACTCAAAATCGGACAGCAGAAGGCCGACGAGTTCCTGCTGACCGGCAGGACATTCACCGCAGAGGAAGCGGCGGCCATGGGACTTGCCACTGCGTTGTATGATACCCGCGATGCGATGTGGCTTGGGGTCGACGAGTGGCTCGGGAAGCACATACTGCCCAAGAGCGCGGCAGCCCTGAGGTTTGCTGTTCAGGCCGCACGCCATGCGTTCAACGAGACGCTTGTCCCGCAACTCCAGAATCTGCAATCGCTTTACCTGGACCACCTGATGTCGACCCGGGACGCCAATGAGGGAATCGCTTCTTTCCTAGAGCGCCGCAAGCCGGCCTGGACCAATCGCTAGCGGGGGCAGTGGGCAATTTGCAGAGTGGATGAATCGGCGAAACATTCAGAGGT
>JBGQNR010000047.1:0-31615 GCA_041501225.1 Acidobacteriota bacterium | reverse complement strand
TGAACGAAAGGGCAGTGGCGCGAAAGGAACATGACCAGCAGAGCTTTCTTCCCTGCGAACTTTTGCAGAGATATGGTTTTTCCCGAAACCGTGTCAGGCAAATGAAAGTCGGAAGCCGGCGTGCCCAGCGGCGGCATGTTGGATGGTGTTTCAGCCATAGAAAATCCTCCTGTTTAAAGGATACCACCACCATGGTCATATGCGGTGGACTCTCCGGGTGCGGATGGTTTTGCCTATTCTTCTCCGGCCATCTTTTCCTCTTGCTGGCAGGCCGCCGGGTATCTATGCTCAATCTCCGATATGGACAGGAAGAACCGGAGTTGATGCAATTCGTTTATCCAGGCGGTCTTTAGAGCCTGACGCCGAGGATCTTAGTATGGAACGATACGTGATCGGGGTCGATCTGGGAGGGACCAAGGTCGAGGCCTGCCTCATGGATTCAAAGTGCAATATCTTATCGAGGCGGCGCACATTCTCGGAGCCGTCTCTCGGATTGGCGCGCGTCGTCGAAAACATATCCAAAGTCGTTGCCGAAGCCGCCGGCGATCAGAGGTTTGAAGCCGTCGGCATGGGAACCCCCGGGACGTATCTGCCTGCTCTCGATCAACTGTTCGGCGTTCCGCACACGCTGGTATATGAGACCCCGGGATTCATCGGGTCGGTACGGTCCCGGTTGAACGTACCGCTTTTGGTCGACAATGACGCAAACTGCCTGGCCCTCGCGGAGTACTTTGCTTCCTGCGCGGGACGTTACCGGTTCGTGCTGGCGGTGATTATCGGTACGGGTATGGGTTACGGCCTCATCCTGGATGGCAAGCTGTATCGCGGTGCGATCGGCGGGGCCGGTGAAATCGGGCACACGACGATCAACTACAAAGGCAGAGTGTGCGAGTGCGGGCGGCACGGGTGCGCGGAGGCGTATCTGTCCGGATCGAGCATCTCCCGCAGGTTTCAAGAGGCCACCGGCGAAATGCTGGATGTGCAGGCCATCTACCACCGATGCCAGAAAGGTGATCCCGCGGCGCAACTGCTCTTCGAGGAAAGCTGTCAGATGATGGCCGAAGTGTTTGCCAATGCGGTAAATGCTTTCGATCTCGAAGCCATCATCCTGGGCGGGGGCGTCTCGAATCTTCCGATCTGGTATGAAAAAGTGCCGCGGCTGCTGAACCGATCACTTTTCGGGCCCCCTCGCGGTGACGTGCCGGTTCTCAAAGCTGCCCTCGGCGACTCGGCAGGAGTGGCCGGCGCCGCTTACCTGGCGCTCAGGCAGCTTGGCTTGATGTCTTTCTGATTTGAACTTCGAAAGCCCTCTGCGGGATCGTTTCCCCCCACTTCACCCATCAACGACCGGGCACAGGAAGGCGAGCGAGAAAATTCACAATCGCGGCAATCCAGTCGTCGTGAGTGGCTTCGAGATGGGCGCAGTGGTCCGCTCCCGGCAGCATGACCACCTGTTTTTCCTTTGTGGCCAGTAGTCCAAAAAAGCTCTGCAAGCTTGCTGCATCCACGTTGGGATCGCGCTCGCCATAGAGAACGAGCGTAGGAACTTTGATCCTCGACGAATCGCACAGGAACTGCGTTTCATTTTTCCAATCCACGCGAACCGGATCGGTTCGGATGGCCGTATCCACAAACGCCTTCACCACGGCAGGGTCGGTTACTCCCGGCGATATGAAATCGCCGGCGGCCGCTTCTCTCGTATTCTTGGCGCGGCTGGGTTCAGCTGTTTCGACGGCCGCAGCGATCACTGCCTTGGGGTCCGGGGCATATCCATAGAGAATGAGAGCCGACAGACTTGCCGGGGAAGAAACTGCCGCCAGATGGGCCGTGGCGGCGCCCAAGGACCACCCGAGCAACGCCGGTTTTGACAGAAGCGGGTGCCGGGCCGCGACCCAGCCAAGAACGGCGACGGCGTCCTTCGCTGCCTGGAGCGGTGTGATCCAGCCGGTAGCGTCCCGCGGCGTTTCACCATATCCACGCTGATCAAGCGCATAGGCTGCGATTCCCTTAGCCGCGAGTGAAACGAGCGCCGATCGACGAAATCCGGGAACCTGGAGATCAAAAACAGGCAGGCTGCTCCAGGTCCGGCCGGGCAACAAAAGCGCGGCGCTGCGCGGCGCTGCGGGGATGCGCGCCCAGACTGCGAAGGTATGGCCGTTTACGCGGGCGCTCAGCCGCTGCAAGGCCGGTTCGGTCTGGCTATATGCCGTGATTGCCGTGCAGAGCATCCCCGCCAGGAGACCTGCGGAAGGCAACCATTTCTTTGCCCCATTGGGGACGAAGCAGAGCATGTGATTCATTCCAGAGAATTGTCCCAAATAACGCGCGAGAAAGCAGTCAACCATCCCTTGTGGGCCGTCACTTTTCGTTTCAGGCCGGATGGAAACGCGATGCATTCGGTTCAACACGATTTTTTTTCAACTACAGCTTAGATCAAGAAAATGGCGGCCACAAATGAGCGGAACGGCTTTTCTCCGTCCTCTATTGGGGAAATTATGGCAAACAATGAGTTTGCTGTTGTCTGACCCCGAGGCATACTTTATTTGAGGATCCTAAGGGTATGCAATTAGTTTTTATGAGGGATGATTCCATGGTGGCCGCATCATTAACGAAAAGTGTTCTGCGGTCTCTGCGCCCTCTGCGTTGAGGCTTTTAGGTTGCGGATATTCCGCGCCGTGTATTACGTGGTTTTTTCTTCAGCGAGGATAACTCCGCATGGGTCAGCATTCGGTATTTGCCGATTTCCAGGCTCTCGAGAGTCAGCGGGCCGATGCCGGTGCGCACGAGTTTCAGCACCGTGAAGCCGACGGCTTCCATCATGCGGCGCACCTCCCGGTTTTTGCCTTCCACGAGCACTATTTCCAGGCGGCTGTATTTGCCACGATCTTCGATGCGGCGCACCGACCGCGGCCGGGCCCAGTCTCCGCGCTTCATCTTTACGCCGGACATTAATTGTGTGATGGTCTCTTCGCTGATCAGACCGTTGATCTTGATCCGATAGGTTTTTTCAATTTCCGACGCCGGGTCGGAGACAAAGTTTGCTAAATCGGTATCATTGGTAAGTAGCAGCAATCCGGAGGAATCCATATCGAGACGCCCCACCGGCACCACCCAGGGCAGACTGTCGTCCAGATAGTCATAGATTGTGGCGCGCCCGCCGGGATCGCCGTGGCTCGTGATGACACCCTTGGGTTTGTAAAAAAGCAGATAGATTTTGCGGGTGTGTTTCAGCCTTTTGCCGTCGAAGTGAAGCGCATCCTCGCCGGGCTGCACCCATATCCCTGGCTCTCTCACCACGCGGCCGTTGACCTTGACACGCCCGGCGCGGATCCACTGGCCAGCAATGGTCCGCGAAGTCAGGCCGAAGCGTGACAGCACGCGATCGAGTGTCATCGCCGCCTTTTCTTTCATTCTGTGGATGTACCATATTTGGCTGCGACCGTTAAGCAAATTCGCCTGCGATTCAGACAGCACAAGCTAGAAGCAGCCACGAATGGCACGAATAGCCATTGCCACAACCTAGAGACCCTATCGCAGGGCGGGCCGATAACCCGCATTTTTGCCTCCTCCACACGGGCGCAACGCTTCGCGCTGCACCCGTGTGGAGGAGGCAAAATGGCACACCCATGGTGGCCTTTCTCTCCATTCGTGCCATTCGTGGCAAAGTTTTTTCCACTGTCTCAATCGCAGCGATTTCGCAAAAGAGTATTGATCCGTCCCTGCGACACCGCCAAAATGGCAGTGCAGCGTTTTGGCTCAAAAACAGTAGGCGAGCACGGAGATTTCCATGAACAACCAGGCATCTATCAACAACTTTCTCGGGAAGCTGACCCCGGAATACATCGGCGAGAGGGTAATACCGGGAGCGGTCAACGTTGTCGTCATTCTCATCCTGATGCTGATCGCCTTGCGCATGGCGAAGATGGTCTCGACCCGCATGCTGATGATGTTCCACAAACGCAAAGGGGATATCGAGTTCGAGAAGCGTGCCAACACACTCAGTTCGGTAGTGCGTTATACTCTCACTCTCACCATCCTCTCTGTCTCCCTCGTCATGATTTTGGGAGAACTGAGGATCAATATCGCCCCCGTCCTGGCTACGGCGGGAATCGTCGGCCTGGCGGTGGGCTTCGGCGCTCAGACTCTCGTGCAGGATGTGATTTCCGGTTTTTTCATCCTGCTCGACGACCAGATTCGCGTGGGCGACGTTGTGGAGATTGCCGGCAAGTCAGGCCTCGTCGAAAAGGTCGACCTGCGCATGACCACACTGCGCGATATGTCCGGCAACGTGCACTATGTGCGGCACGGGAAGATCGATTTCGTCACCAACATGACGAAAGATTTCTCCAATTTCGTGTTCGACATTCCTGTGGGATATCACGAAAATGTCGATGCGGTAATCGAGGTTATCAAGAAGATCGACAAAGACTTGCGCCAGGATCCGGAATTCAGGGATGATATCATCGCCCCGATGGAGGTGATGGGTCTCGACCATTTCTCCGATTCCGCGATCGTTATCCGGGCCCGAACCACGACCCGACCGATCAAACAATGGGGAGTCGCACGCGAATTCAATCGCAGGTTGAAGACCGCATTTGACGAAAAGAAGATTGAAATGCCCTTGCGCCCGGTGACAATCTACATGGGCCGGGACAAGGAAGGAAACGCCCCTGTGCCCTGCGTGCCGGGACAGGGGACGGGAAACGCGAACGGAGCGGCCTGAAGTCAGAATGGGTTTGCGCTTGCGCCGGATGGAGTGTCGCATATCACAGGCGACGATCTGAGGTAAACGGGCATCGGCTATGATCCTGCCTCTCGAAGTGAAATGTGCGATTCAGGTGCAGGCGGCGGACTCGAGCTCGGCACCCTATTGCGAAAGCCGCATTGAGGAGATGGCAGCCGATGAGCTCATCATCAGCTGGCCGACTCATGCAGGGGAACGCATTCCTGTTCAAGAGTTTCAGGCGGTCAAGATCTCCTTCAGCCGGGACCAGAAGGCCTACGAATTCGACGCGACCGTGCTGGATGTCATCGACGATCCCGTGCCTCTGCTCTCTATCCGGCCTTCAGGCCCTCTGCGCGCCATTCAACGGCGAGAAGATGTCAGAATCCGAGCCCATGTCCCCGTCGAACTGGTGGCCAGGGTGGTTGGGCTGGCACGGTACAAGGATGTCCGGGCCCGCTCCCAGAACATCCGCAGCGAAACGGTCACCCTCAGCGGGGGCGGATTCTCAATCTATCACCCCTCGACGATCGCCGTCGGTACTCTCTTTGAAGTTAAAATGGCCCTGCCGGGAGAGAGCAGCAAGCTTGTCATGAGCGCCCAGGTAGTGCGCTGTGAACTGCTAGGTGAGCCCGAGGTACAGCCCCCCAAGTTCAAAGTGGGCTTTTCCTTCAACCGAATGCCGCAAGCTGCCCGCGCGCGCCTCGTCCGGTTCGTTTTCGGCCTTCAACGCGAGGAGAGGTTGGAGGAATGATGGAAATCCTGCCTTGAGATCATGCCCTCACACCACTCACAGCCCCTGTTTTCATCGGGCCTTTTCTGCCTAGGTGGGTTATTTCACCCACCCGCAGCGTAACCTCAACACGACATCTGTCTTCGGTGGGGTCCAAGGGCTTCTCCATGGCGGCCGTGCAACTCGAAAACCTCCAGGGTATCGGATGGGATTAAGTTATATTGTTGCTTTTATTTGTTGCATTCCCCTGGTGCTGTCAGGTAGGGTTTAACTCCTATTCTTGGCCGACTTTGGACGTTGAAATATTCAATGGTTTGGGACGTGCTTAAGTATTTCGTTGATCTTGTCGGCATAGACCTGGGTGTAGGCGGCGAGTACGCGCATCCCGGGAGATTTATCCCATCCTGTAGAGGGTAGTAGATCTGGGCATGAAATCGAAGATTTGTCTGTGGCTTTGTCTAGCCGTCATCTCTTTCCCTATCTGTGCGGCAGCGCAAAAAGTGGAAGACTGTCTGATGTGCCACGACAGCAAAGATCTGACCAAGACGCGGGACGGCAAGGTCGTTTCCCTGTATGTGGATGCCAAGAGGTTTTCCGGGTCGGTGCATGGATCCCTGTCTTGCGTAGACTGCCACACGGATCTGCAGAACAAGGACCTGCCCCACGAGGAGAAGCTGGCCAAAGTTGCCTGCGGCACCTGCCATGGCGACGAACAGAAGATGCACGCCGAGTCGGTGCACGGCAAAGCCGTAGCGCGCGGCGATGTCCTGGCGCCCCGATGCCAAGATTGCCATGGCAATCATGACATCCTGCCGGTGAAGGATCCGAACTCGACCGTCGCTCCGGGGCGCATTCCTTACGTGTGCGGGAAATGCCATCAGGAAGGAACGCTCGTCCAGCAGCAGCGTGAGATCCACGAGTCGAACATCATCGAAAACTATTCCGAGAGCATGCACGGCGCGGCCCTGCTGCAAAAGGGGCTGGCAGTAACGGCGACCTGCATCTCCTGCCACACCTCGCACCAGATCTTGCTTCACACCGACCCGCGCTCCTCCATCGCCCGCAGAAACATCGCATCAACATGTACGAAGTGTCACACGATGATCGAACAAGTGCACCGGAAGGTCATCAAGGGAGAACTCTGGGAGAAGGAACAGCATGTTCTCCCGGCATGCGTCGACTGTCATCAACCCCACAAGGTCCGGAAGGTGTTTTACGATCAGGGGATGTCAAACCCCGATTGCCTCCGCTGCCATGAGCGCAAAGATATCAAGTCCAGCAAAGATGGCCGGCCGCTCTTCGTGGACGATTCGCAATTATCCCATTCGAAGCACTTGAAGCAGGCTTGCAGCCAATGCCATCTCGGGGTCACACCGTCGCTTCTTCGCCCTTGCGAGACTATTACCCAGAAGGTGGACTGCAGTTCCTGCCATGTTGAACTTGTCCAGCAATATCAAAAGAGCACCCACGGGCAGCTTTTCGCCAAGCAGGATCCCAACGCCCCGACCTGCAAGGAATGTCACGGCACCCACGGCACTTTGGGGAAGACGGATCCGGTGTCGGCGACATTTCCGACCAATGTGCCGGTTTTGTGCGCTCGCTGCCACCGTCAGGGACAGAAGGCGGCGGTGCGCTACACGGGCAGCGAGAAAGAGATCGTAGAACGGTACACAGAGAGCATCCACGGCAAGGGCTTGCTGAAGAGCGGATTAGTGGTTACAGCCATGTGCACGAGCTGCCACACGGCTCACGGCGTCCTGCCGCACGACAATCCGGCGTCGAGTGTCAACGACCACAATGTCCCGGCAACTTGCGGAAAATGCCACAACGGCATCGAGGAGCAATTTGAACGCAGCGTGCATTCCCGAAATGTCACTCAGACGAAGGATCCGCTGCCGGTCTGCAATGACTGCCACAGCGCGCACACGATCACCCGCACCGACAGCGAAGGTTTCAAGCTGACCATCATGAATCAGTGCGGCCGATGCCATGAGAAAATTGCGAAGACTTACTTTGACACGTATCATGGGAAAGTCTCACAGCTCGGGTACACCAAGACCGCCAAATGCTATGACTGCCACGGTGCACACGACATTATGCCGATCGCGGATCCGCGCTCGCATTTGAGCCGTGAAAATGTCGTTGCGACCTGCCAGAAATGCCATCCTGGCGCCACGCGTCGCTTCGCCGGCTACCTCACCCATGCAACCCATCATGACCCGGCCAAGTATCCCTGGCTCTTTTGGACCTTCTGGGGCATGACCGGACTACTTATCGGCACGTTCACCCTAGGTGGAGCGCACACGTTACTCTGGCTGCCACGCGCCATCCAGATGCGCAGGGCCCATAGCCGTGTCCAGGCTGCGGCTGAGGCTACCGAATATGTTCGTTTTACCCGTCTCAATCGCCTGCTGCATGCCACGATGATTGTGAGCTTCATGAGCCTGGCGCTGACGGGCCTCACGTTGAAGTTTTCCTATACTGCCTGGGCGTCCGTGGTGTCGCACCTGCTCGGAGGGTACGAGTCGGCCGGCTACATCCATCGTGTGGCAGCGTCCATCATGGTAGGCATTTTCATCACCCACATCACGGATCTGGTTCGACGGAAGCGGCGCGAGCACAAAACATGGCGCAGCGTGCTGTTCGGCCCGGACACGATGCTCCCGACGCGCAAGGATCTCACGGAGGTCATCGGCTCATTCAAATGGTTCCTCGGGTTCGGTGAACGCCCTCGTTACGGCCGGTGGACGTACTGGGAGAAGTTCGATTATTTCGCCGTTTTCTGGGGGATTTTTGTAATCGGCTCGACCGGCCTGACGCTCTGGTTCCCTGAGTTCTTCACCCGGTTCATGCCCGGCCGGTTCCTGAATGTGGCGACCATTATCCACAGCGACGAGGCGCTGCTGGCGACTGGCTTCATTTTCACGATCCACTTTTTCAACACGCACCTGCGCCCCGAGAAGTTTCCGATGGACATCGTGATCTTCACCGGGCGCATGTCTCTCGAGGAATTCCGCAAAGATAAGCCTGCCGAGTACGAAGCCCTGGTGCAGAGCGGGGAGCTCCAAAAACACCTGGTCGAGCCTTATCCGCCGATCGTGGTCAAAACCATCCGCATTTTTGCCTGGGGCGCGCTTGCCCTGGGATTTAGCATGGTGATTTGGATCGTTTACGCAATGTTGTTCGCATATCGGTAGTCGATTCCCCCGGCACCCCCGTAGGGATAGGGGAAGAAAACGGTTAAAGAGTGGGAAAAAGGTCTATGAAAGCGGTCGGTCACGGTCTTTTTTTGGTGTCCATCCTGTTGCTGGCGTCTCCGGGCATGCTAAGGGGGCAATCCAACGATGACTGCCTTGCATGCCATAGCGAACCCAGCCTGACGGCGCAGAAAAAAGGGCAGGAGGTCCACCTCTTTGTCGACAAAGACGTGCTCAAGCATTCCGCCCACGAATCGTTGAATTGTGTCGATTGCCATCAGGGCTTTGATCCTTCACAGACCCCGCATGCGAAAGTCATCAAGCCAGTTGCATGCCAGACGTGCCATGATGCAGGAACCTACGACAAAAGTATTCATGCTTTAGCCCTGGGAGTCGAAGGTTGCAGCGCTTGTCACGGCAAGCATAACATTCTCTCCCCCAAAAACCCGGAATCCACGGCCAACCGCGGGCACCTCGACAGCACCTGCGGGCGCTGCCACAAAAATGAAGACGATCGCTATTCACGCTCGAGGCACGGTCTGGCGCTCACGAGCGGATCCAAAGGGGCTCCTTCCTGCGCAGACTGCCATGGTGCGCACTCGATCGTGCCCATCTCTGATCCGGAATCGGTGCTCTACAAGGCGAAGGAGCCCGGAGTCTGTCTGAAGTGTCATCTTGATAATCCTCAGGTGCGCGAGCAGGTCGGAGTTTCCGCGGGATTCATCGCGGACTACAAGAACAGCATTCATGGGGTGACGCTCGCAAAAGGGGATCTGCGCGCTCCGAGTTGCAGCAGCTGTCACGGCGCCCATGACATGGCGCTGGGTGGCAATCAGAGTTCCCATGTGAGCAAGTTCAGGATTCCGGATACTTGCGGACAGTGTCATGCCAATATCGTCAAGGTTTACTCAGAGAGTATCCATGGCACCGCGCTGAAGGCGGGGAATCAGGGGGCACCCAACTGTACCGACTGCCATGGAGAGCACCAGATCTTTGCCCCGAAGGACGAGCGCTCGCGAGTCTCGGGGAAGAATGTTTCGGCTCGAGTCTGTGCGGTCTGCCACAGCTCGGTCATGCTGACAGAGAAGTATGGCCTGGCTTCCCAGCGTTTTGCCTCGTTCGAAGACAGCTTCCACGGACTGGCCTCGAAGGAAGGAATTGTCCAGGTGGCCAACTGCGCGAGCTGCCATGGCTACCACAGCATCAAGCCTTCGTCGGATCCAACCTCCAGCATCAACAAAGCCAATCTCGCCGCAACCTGCGGCAAGTGCCACCAGGGCGCCAACGATAACTTCACCAAAGGAGCAGTTCACCTGGTCGTGGCTCCAGCTACGGAACCGATTCTCTACTGGATCCGGACTTTTTACATCCTGATGATCATAGGAGTCATCGGGGGGATGCTCGTGCGCAACCTGCTGGATTTTGTGCACAAGTCGAGACATCGCTTCGCGCTGCGGCGGGGACTGGTGACCGAAGAACACTTCGGGAATACTCAGTATCTACGCATGTCCCTGGCCGAGCGCATCCAGCACGGATCGCTGGCGATCTCCTTCATTACCCTGGTGATCACGGGTTTCATGCTGAAGTTCCCGGACGCGTGGTGGGTGGCTCCAATCCGCCAGTGGAATGAGCGGCTGTTCGCCTGGCGCGGCATCGTGCACCGCATCGCCGGCGTGGTCATCATCGGCGTCAGCTTGTATCACGTCTATTACATCTTTTTTGTGTCCAGGGGAAAGCAGTTCATCCGCGACCTGCTGCCGCGGCCGACGGATTTAGGAGAGTTTTGGGGGATGGCCAAGTACTACGTCGGCGCATCCAAGTCGAAGCCCAAGTTCGGGCGCTTTGCTTACATTGAGAAAGCGGAGTACTGGGCGTTAATCTGGGGTGTGATCGTCATGGGCGGCACCGGGATCATTCTCTGGTTCAACACCTATTTCATCGGCAAAATTACTCTCCTGGGCTGGAACATCGCGGAATCCGTTCACTACTACGAAGCCTGGCTGGCTACGCTTGCCATCCTCGTCTGGCACTTCTACTTCGTGATCTTCAATCCCAGCGTCTATCCGCTGAATACCGCCTTCATCACCGGCACTTTGACCGAAGAGCAGATGGCGGAAGAGCATGCGCGTGAGCTGGAGGAGATCCTCGCAACCCAATCAGAGCAGGAGGAGGCCGAAGATTTAGAGGAACCGGAAGGTCACCCTGCGGTGTAAGGCAGAATTCAGAATTCAGAATACAGAATGAAGACAGTGGATTGGACTTGGCGGACTCTAAGATTGTACGAGTCATGGGCCAGTTTTTCTTACCATCAACCCAGGCGCTCGATGCTGACTTCCGAATTCTAAATTCTGTATTCTGAATTCTGTATTCTTCGTTTAGTTGTACACGTAAATCTTGCTGAAAATGACTACCTGCCGCGAGTCCACGGCCCTGCCGTTCTGGCTGGCCGGCCTCCAGACGGCGGAATTGATCATCTCCGTGAAATCGCTGAGCAGGGAATCATCAGAAGGGTATTCAAGGATGTCCTGTACCTTGGCAGTCCCGTTGCGATCGACCATGGTAAACGCGGAAACCGTGTCGTCATGAGCCGTTTTCGACGCACTCCGGCCCAGCTTATCCAGGTACAGATCGTTGATTCTGGCTTCGCTCGATCTAACCGGTCTTTTTTGCGCTTCCGGCATCCCAAACGCTTTTTGCAGGCCTAACGCCAGCCGCTGGGAGGCTTGGGTATTGGGCCAGGCCACGCGTGTCGGAATCTCATTCGCAAGGCTCAAGTAAAGCGGATTCATCGCGGAATAGATGGCGATAAAAAAGACTACCGTGGCCATCACCCCCATCAGCCGGGTTAGATACCATATTCCTTCGGTGGTTTTGATCCTGGACCACCGGTACTCCATGGCTGACTGCAGGCTTTTCCGCCACGATTCGCTGCGGGCCCGACCGATCTTCAAATTGACGAGGTCCCCGAGGTAATCCGGAGCTTTAACGGGCTCCATACCCTTAAGTGCCGCCTGCAGCTTCCTGAGGCGCGTAAATTCATGGTCACAACGCGGGCAATCTCTAAGATGCTGCGAGACCTCGGACGCGAGGTTCTCCTCGAGCATGTCGTCGGCGAACCACGATAACCGGCCAAGCACCTTCTCACATCTCATGTTCATCCTCCGGCCTATTCATTCCAGAGTTCCGTTGAGACGACGCTTAAGCTCTTCGCGTCCACGCGCGATGCGCGACTTTACCGTGCCGAGCGACACCTGAAGCAACTCGCTTATCTCTTCGTAAGATAGACCTTCCACATCTCTCATGATCACGACGACTCGTTGTTGAACCGGCAGGCGCCGAAGCGTGCGCTCGATCTCGAGACGTTTTTCCTCCAACAACAGGGACGCTTCCGGTGTGTTGCCGGCTGATTCCAAAGATTCCGACAGGGTACGATTGTCATCCTTGCTTAAGTGCTCGTCCAGCGATACCGTCCCGCGCCGCCGCAGGCGATTCCACCAGCGGCATCGGTTTGAGGCGCGGTTGATCGCGATTCTGTAAATCCAGGTCTTGAGCGAAGACTCCGCGCGAAAACGATCGAGTTTTCGGAATATCGCCAAAAAAACCTCCTGGGTTACATCGAGAGCCTCCTCCCGATCCCCCAGGATTCGGTAAGTCAGGTTAAAAACCATGCATTGGTAACGTTGAAAAATCTCCTCAAACGCCACCTCGACCTGCGCGTGGCTCAGTTCCCGATCCAGCTCGACGCTGGTCTTATCAAATCTATCGAGTGCTAGCTCGTCCGGAAAACCCGTATCCATGCGACCTTCCGCCACACTATGGGTTTCGCGCCAGATGTGCCTCTTCTACTCCTAATAGACATCGACTAGCGGCGAAAAGTTTCCTAAATCTTCAGTAGCCTGCCCCGTTCCCAGCCCCGCCGGGTGCCAGGAGCCGGTCCAACTCTGTGGGTGTCAGCTTCTGGACTTTCTCTAAATAGCTTGATAAAGCCATCAATTTCAATAATTTAGATTCTTCTGGAGTTGAAGCGAGCGCGGTTTCGAAGCGCTCCTGCACCTGGGCGGTACTGGTTCCTTCCGGGGCTTTTTGAAGCAGTGCTTGTTCTACGACGTAGGCAACAATGGCATAGGAGTAGGATCTTGCGATCCCAAAGATCAGGAGAAAAAACAGGATCAAAAAGCCCAGCACCGCGACGCGCCGCCCGAATGTAGTCTTCATTTGCCCCTTACTAGTATACCAGATTGGTGTGAGTTTCGTTTCTCGACTTGTGTTATAATTCGCTCGTTCTTAATCTCCGCTTTCATGTCTATGAATTGTCCAAAGTGCCAAAGTACTGAGATCGACAGCGGTGGATTTTGCCTGGTTTGCGGTCTCCGTGCTTTTGTGCCCGAGGAGTTCCCGCAGACGGAAGCTGCAGGTCGCCTCCAACGCACAACGCCAGATGCCGCTGTGTCCGCGCCGCAGGCGGAACTTCCGGAATGGCGTCGGGAACTGTCAAGGCGCCTGCAAGAGATCAAGTTGAAACGCGAGGCAGGCGAAGAAGGGCATTCCGCGGCGGCCGAGGCCTCGGTTCGACCCGAGACAGCCGCAATGCCGCAGCCCTATGCCGAAGGACGCGAATCCGATCCCTCCAGGCCGCCTGGTTCCAGGAAACCGCGCCGCGCCCCTCGTGTTGCGGATCGTGATCTGCCCCAGGCAACCCCACCCGCCCCGGAGCCCGATGAGTCCTCTCCTCCTCCGAATGTTCCGGCCGATCCGGAGCCTCGAATCGTTCAGGAATTGCCCCCAGCGCAATCGGCCGGGGACATCGTGATTCGCCCATCGGTGGAGCAGGTGGAAGCCAGCCGCCAGCAATACACTCAGGAATTAATCGACACCGTCGTGGCCAAGCTCGCAGTCCGGGAGCATTTCTCCGCACCGGCGCCGGGGCCGAAAGCGGAGCCGAAGCCTGAAACCGCATCGGTTCCGAAGAAAGAACCTAAACCGGCGTCGGCGCCCATCCCGGGACCCAGGCTGGAAGCAAAACCAGAGCGACCATCTGCACCCATTCCGGATTCCAAGGTTGAGGCAAAAGCGGAGCGTAAGGTGGGGCCGAAGCTTGTGTCGAAACCGGCACCAAAGCCGGAAGTGGGGCCCAAGGTCGAGCCCCAGCCCTTCCTGGGGGCCGAGCGGGATATCGAAATCAATTTGGCGCCTTTGGGCGAACCTCACGATGCCAAGCTCATCCTCCTCTCGCGCACTCTCGCAGGATTGGTGGATCTCCTCATCATCATCCTGTGCGCCGGGCTCATGATTGTCGCCGTGGACATTGTGGAGGGCATCGATATATTCGATACCGTGAGCAAGGTCCACTATGGGCTGTTATTCCTGGTAATGTATTTCGTCTACTCGGTTTTCTTTCTGGGTATGGCCGGTCAGACGATCGGCATGATGCTCACGGATTTGCGGCTGACAGGCGCTTCGATCAGGAGGCCTGATGTCAGCCAGATCCTTGTGCGGTGTTGCGCCTTCCTGTTTGGCTTGGCATTTGCAGGGCTAGGCCTTGTATGGGGATGTTTTGACCGTCAGGCGAGATGCTTACATGACCTGCTATCTCGGACCCGCGTGGTGAGAACTTCGCTGGATTGAAATCGCAATCCGCACACCTTCAAGTTCATCGTTCGCTGAACTTCTCGGCATACAATTCCGGCAAACCCACAATAAGACGCACATCGTTTCCGCGCCGCCTGATCGAGCGATATTCACCCCCTGAGACGAATCCGAATCCATTGTCGGACTCTCCAATCTTGCGCCCCTGTGGATACTTCTTTTGGAGCCAGGCTGCCAGCGCTCCGTAAAAGCGATCTGCCGACGATTTGTCGTCCCAGGTACTTTCGAAGAAAACGGCGCTCTTGCTTCCCCCATTGTCTTCCACCAGGATAACCTGATCGCCCCCCCAACCTTCGGCAGCGCTTTTTGCCGACTCCTCGGATAGGTTCAGTTTGAGAAGGAGGTAAAGCGCAAACTCGCCCATCACATTCCTGTAGGTTACCTTCCAGGACTGTCCCAGCCGGGAAACGGGATCTTCGATCGTCACCGGCTTGGGATTGTCGCGTTGAACCAGATATTTGTCGGGATGAATGATCTGTTCGGTGGTGGACGGCAGGTCCGAGTACATTTTGTCGACTACAGACCAGGGCTCGCTGTGGGCGCGGGCCTTTTGCATGAAGGCGGAGCCATAGCTATAAGGGAAAACCAGAGTCTCCTTAATGTAATCCGGGGCACTCTTGAGAACTTCGAACTGATTGTTCATCAACGAAAGCTGGCTGCGCATGATGAAGACCAAATCCGGCAGCTGAAGGTAGTTTCTGCCGGCAGGCTCGAGGATATAGTCGAGCATGACTGCGGTGGCATCCCCTTCCGCGATCGCCTGGTGCGCAAGGGCGAGGTCGCCGTTGTGCAGTTTGCGGTCCCGTTTTGCCAGGCCAGCGAGATCGAAGTACTGATCCTGGAGTGCGTGAGTAAGCTCGTGGACCATCGCCGGTTTCTGTTCATCGGCGGAGAGCCATCCTGCAATGAAAAAGGCCTTTTTCTCCGGATCGTAATATCCGCCGATTTGCTCGGTCAGGAGCTTGAGCATAAAGCCGACGTAGTCCATTTCGGGCGGAATCAACCCGAGCTTTTGCAGCAGTACCCCTTCGCTCTTTAAATCATCCTTTTCATAGTTGGCGCTGACTTGCTCATTCAGAAACTGGGAGATTTCCTCCCGACTCTTGATGCCCTTTTGGATGGCCGCTTTTGGGGCCAGTCCCCGCAGGCGGGAGACCACCGGCATAAGCTCGTCGGCGACCGCCAGCAGTTTCTCCGACTGCGTGGCCTCCTGGAACACAGCGCGGGCACTTCCCCCGAGCAAGAGGAATAGGACTAGCACCAAACACCAGGGGAACCGCCACTGAAGAATTCGCATGGATCGCACCTTGCAGGATGAGCAGATTAGTAAAGGAAGATGATATTAGCTGGTGTTAAGGCAGTCAATCCCGAGTCTTGATGGGCCTCGGAGCCCGACGATTTCCTTGACGCTTTGGTTGCCAGGCTGATATCTTCGTGGTGTTTCTTCGCTCATTTGGGCGAGGAAGAGTGTGCCTTCCCGAGCCGGATAAGCCGGCGGTGGGAGGAGGCACGTTGATTTTTCGGGTCGAATTCCGTGCAAGGGATGCTCAACCTAATCTGCGCTTTGCTGTGTCTGGCGGCGCCCGCGGGTCAGGCGAATATCGCTCCGACCGCGACGGCGATCGACTGGGCATTCGCCCGGATGTACAACTGCGACTTCGCCGGGGCCCACGCCATACTCGAAGAACAGATCCGCAAACATCCCGATGATCCTCTCGTTTATTCCGTCCGCGCCGCCGCCTTCCTCTATTCTGAGTTTCAACGCCTGAAAATACTCGAGGCGGACTTCTTCGCCAACGACGACAAGATCACGGATCGCAAGAGACTCAAGCCTGATCCCGCGGTTCGTGCCGAATTGTTCAAGATGACCGGTGAGGCGAGGAAAAGAGCCGGCGCGCGCCTGGCGGTTGCCCCGGAGGATCGCGACGCGATGTTTGCCATGTGCATGGCTTCGGGCGTGGAAACTGATTACACCAGCCTGGTCGAGAAAAAGTATATAAGAAGCTATTCCTTATCCAAAGAAACGCAGCAATATGCCCGCAAGCTGCTGGCCTTGAATCCCCCCTGCTACGATGCCTATCTGACGCTTGGATCCGCGGAGTATGTCGTCGGTAATCTCAATTTCTTTTTTCGACTTTTCATCCGCTTCGACCAGATCGAAGGAAACAAGCAGAAAGCGATCGAAGAATTGAGGAGAGTGGTTGACAACGGCCGGTATTTTTCGCCGTTCGCCAAGATCCTGCTGTCGGTGATTTATCTGAGGGAGAATCAACCCCAGAAAGCGCTGGTGCTGCTCAGGGAAATGGAGCGTGATTTCCCGGAGAATCCGCTGTTCCGGCAGGAAATTCTCCGTATAACTGGGAAAATGGGCCGGGACCAGCCGCCAGCAAACTCGGCCCGATAACCATGTTTACGTGCCATTTCTTCCTGCCCTTACAGCCACCGGTGTTCTCTGTACCAGGAAAGTGTTTCCTGGATTCCCCGTTCGAGCGAATATTGCGGGCGAAAGCCCAGCTCATCGCGCAGGCGCTGCGACGAGCAGACCCACGCTTTCTGGAGGAGCTCCCGGAACTTTTGCGAATTGAGCAGCCAGGTCTTCCCCGTGATTTTGGAGCCGAAATCTCCGATCGCCCCAATGCTCTTGGCAAGAGGGATCGGCAGACAAATGCTTCTCGGCTTGCGGTTCATTGCGTGTCCGATGGCCTCACCTACACTTGTCCAGGTTTGAATGCGGCCATCTTCCACAAGATAGGCTTTCCCCGCCGCCCGCTCACTGCAGAGAACTGCCACAACCGCTTCGGCCAAATCCTTCACGTAGATCAGCGAGACATGGCGTACCTCCCGGCCGAGGAGCAGCATGAATCCGCGCTGTACCAATTTGAAGTAGATAAGGAACCCGTCATCGCGCGGGCCGTAAACCGCCGGCGGCATCACGATGCCGATGGGTAATTCACGCATGAAGGATTCTGCCAGGCGCTGTGACGCGAGTTTGCTCTCGCCGTAATCGCTGATCGGATGAGGGGTGGATTCTTCCGTCAGAGAGCGGTCGTCCGTGGATGGTCCGAGCGCAGACAGGCTGCTGATGTGCACAATTTTTAAGATCTGGTTTTTGCGCCGGCTGCAGGCGGCATACAGATTGCGGGTGCCGCCCTCGTTGATCCGGAAGTACTCGCTGCGTGATGGCGCTTGAGTGACTCCGGCGCAGTGGACGACCGCGTCGATGCCCTCGAGGGCTGGTTCCAGAGTCGCCGGGTCAGTGACGTCACCCCTTGCCAGCTCGGCAGCTGTCGGCTGGATGAAATCGAGATGGCTGGTCGGGCGCACCAGGCAACGCACGGCAAGACCATGTGCTCGCAAAGCCTGCACGATATGGCCGCCTACAAATCCGGAAGCGCCAGTGACGAGAACTCTTTGCATCAAATGGGAGGATCTGGAATTGGGCTACTCGTTTACCGAACGATCGTAGTATCCGACCCCACAGGGGATGACCCCCACTCTTTTCCCGACCAACTCGAATTTGTCGAGCGCCCGGTCAATCTGGTCAAAGGTATGTGTAGCCATGAGGCTGACGCGCAACAGCGCCTGGCCGACTTCAACTCCCGGGTATACCACAGGATTGACAAAAATGCCTTCCTCCTGCAGCGCGAGAGACATCTGGAGGCATTTCAAGTCGTCACCCACGATCACCGGGAGTATAGGAGTCACGGTTCTACCCAAGTCAAAACCCATCGCTTTGAGGCCGCCAGACAACCGGTGCGTATTGTCCCACAGCTGCCGAAGCCGTTCCGGCTCGGACTGAATGATGTCGAGCGCCGCCATAACCGCCGCTACATTTGCCGGAGTTGGGCTCGCGCTGAAGATCAGCGCCCTGGAGTTGTGCTTGAGGTAGTGAATGGTGGCCCGATCGGAAGCAACAAACCCTCCCTGTGAGGCTAGCGACTTGCTGAAGGTGCCCATGATCAGTTCCACCTTGTCGGTAAGCCCGAAGTGGGAGGCTGTTCCCCTGCCGTTCTCTCCGATCACGCCAATGGCGTGGGCGTCATCGATCATGATCATGGCATTGTATTTCTCAGCCAGGTTTACGATCGAGGGCAAGTTAATAATGTCCCCGTCCATGCTGAAGACGCCATCCGCCACAATCAGCTTCCCTCTCTCGTGGGGGATCGGTTTTAGTATGTCTTCCAGCCCCTTCATGTCGTTGTGCCTGAAGCGCAGGGTCTTGCCAAAACTCAGGCGAGCCCCGTCGACGATGCTGGCATGGTTCAGCTTGTCGAGCAGAACGAAGTCATCACGCCCGACCAGCGCAGAGATGACCCCCTGGTTGACCTGAAAGCCGGTGGAGTAGAGAAGCGCTGCCTCCTTACCTATAAAAGAGGCGATCTTCTCTTCGCATTCGATGTGTATGTCGAGCGTTCCGTTGAGAAATCTGGAGCCTGCGCAAGCGGTTCCGTATTTCTGCAATGCCTGCGCGGCGGCTTCTTTAACCTTGGGGTGATTCGTCAGGCCCATGTAACTGTTCGATCCGAACATCAGGAGTTTCTGCCCGTCCACGATGACTTCGGTATCCTGTTCGGATTGAATCGCCCGGAAGAACTGATACAATCCCAAGGAAATCAGCCGTTCGGCATCCTTATAATTCCTTATCCGCTCTTTGATAAAGTTCGAGTTCTTCATCTTCACTCCAGGCACCCGAAAACTTCTGCCCCTTATCTATCTCTCGCAAATATAATCCGCCATCCTATACCCTGCGAGGATTCCTGCAAAACATAATTTTCTGGCGAATCAAGAGAATTTTAGGAGCCAGATCCAGTGCCGTTACCCATTTCCCGCTGCCACGCGGTCAAACTCTGAGAAATGAGGATGGCTCCGGCCAAGCTTGAAGGCAAGGGAAATCTCTCAACGATCAGATCGCACGTGTCTGGAGCCGCTGCCGGTTGGTCGGTTCAGCCTGACTTCCGATCCGCCGCAAAGGCAAACCCGCTCGAGAATGAAGAATCTCGAGATCCCTCCGAGATGGTGGTTCGTTCTGAGGACCGGCTGGCTGGTACAGCGGCTAAGCTATTGCGTGATCAAACCTTATGTGCATTTCAAGTTTGGATTAGCCCGTTCTTTTTGAATTGATTTTCAACAAGCCAACGTGTACATTTCCCATTTCATGTCCCCGACATGTGAGGGTGGGTCTTCCCATGAACAATCTCGTGCCAGTACTGGTAATGGCGCTACTTGTCGGCGGCATTGCCGGAATGTTCATTGCTGCCTCTATCCTTCTAGGCCCGAAAAAGCGTTCCGGCGTCAAGGATGAGCCTTTCGAATGCGGAATGCCTTCAGAAGGAATGAGTCGATCTTCTGTGCCCGTCCGATTTTACATGATGGCCCTGCTCTTCATCCTCTTCGATGTTGAGCTCGCCTTCTTGTTTCCCTGGGCCGTTGTGTTCCGCAGCTTGGGATGGTTCGGATTCGTCGAGATGTTTGTCTTTTTCCTGGTGGTAGGTGTCGGTTTTGTATATGCATGGAAGACGGGTGCGCTGGAATGGGACTAGAAAATCCCCCTGAGACTTCGCAAAACCTCCCCAAGTCCCTAGAGCTCCTTGCCGAGAACTTCCCGGAGGAGATTTGTGACGCCGTGTTCTCGCACGGGGACGCCACGGCGGTGGCCACACCCGGCGCGGTGCGCAGAATCATGGAATTCCTCAAGAACGACTCCCGGTTGCTTTTCAACGTGCTTCTGGACGTCACCGGGGTCGATTACCTCGGCCGCGAGCCAAGATTTGAGGTTGTCTACCACCTGCTCTCCTTACCCTTCAACCAGCGGTTACGCATCAAGGTGCGGCTGTCCGGCGCGAAGCCGGCCGTCGATTCCATGACTGTTCTTTGGGAGAGCGCAAACTGGCTTGAACGCGAAGTTTGGGACATGTTTGGCATCGAATTCCTGGGACATCCGGATCTTAAACGCATCCTTTTGTACCCGGAATTCGAGGGGCATCCCTTGCGCAAGGATTATCCGATCCGCAAGCGGCAGCCGCTGATAGGGCCGAAAAACTGAGGTTGTCGTGTCCGAGAACGAGCTTATTACACTCACGATTGATGGGCAGACCGTCCAGGCGGCCAAAAATACCAACGTTCTGCAGGCGGCAAAGTCGGTCGGCATCGAAATCCCGCACTACTGTTATCATCCCGGCCTATCGATCGTTGGCAATTGCAGAATGTGCCTGGTTGAGATCGAGAAGATACCTAAGCTCCAGCCATCCTGTGCCACGCCGGTTGCCCAAGGCATGGTTGTCCGAACCCGCACGCCGGAGGCGCTCCGCAATCGGCAGTCCGTTTTGGAATTTTTGCTCCTTAATCACCCGCTGGATTGTCCTGTCTGCGATCAGTCGGGTGAGTGCGAGCTGCAGAACTACTACATGGACCATGGCTGCTACGATCCGCGGTTTAATGAAAACAAGACGAAGCGCAAGAAGGCATGGCCGATCGGGCCCAAGGTCATTCTCGACCAGGAAAGGTGCATCCTCTGTACCCGCTGTGTGCGCTTTACCCAGGAGATCTCCAAAACCGGCGAATTGGCCGTGCACGAGCGGGGGCATTTAAGCGAGATTGCGATATTCCCCGGGGAGGAGTTGAACAATCCCTACTCAGGCAATGTCGTGGATATTTGCCCCGTGGGCGCCTTGACGGATCGTGACTTCCGCTTTCAGTGCCGTGTGTGGTTTTTAGGAAGCACCAACTCCATTTGTCCGGGATGCAGTCGTGGCTGCAATATCGAGATCCATTACAACGAGCGCTTCAACCCTCGCTATCATGACCGACGGGTCCATCGCCTGAAGCCGAGGTTCAACCCGAATGTCAATCAGTACTGGATGTGCGATGAAGGCCGATACTCCTATCATGAGATTGATGCCCCGGAACGGATCCGCGTTCCTGCCGTGAGGGAGGCCGGGACCTTCAGGCCTGTGGACTGGGACGAGGCGATCAAGCGGGCCGCGACCGGATTGAAAAAGACACTGGAGCAATACGGTCCCCAGGCCGTGGCGGTGCTTGCCTCGCCGCAGATGACCAATGAGGAACTCTACCAGTTCCGTCATCTCTTCCACATGAACTTAAACGCAGGCTATATCGAGTATCGCGTGCCGTCCCGCGAGGTGGTCTATGCCGATGATTTCCTGGTGACGGCGGATAAGAATCCGAATACGAGGGGAGCCGAGGTCTTGGGCTTGCGCGGTCCAGGAAGCGATGAGTTGCTCAGAGCCTGCGCCGAAGGCCGGATTCGCTTCCTCTACATTTGCCATCACGATCTGACGCGCGGCTATGATGCCGATCTTGTTGGGAAAGCCCTGGGGAAATTGGATCTTATCGTTTTTCAAGGCTCTTTCCAGCACGCTACTGCCGGCCTGGCTGGCATCCAGCTCCCTGCTGCCGTGTACGCCGAGAAGACAGGGACTTTTACGAATATCCAGGGGAGGATCCAGCGCATCCATGCCGCGGTCCCGCCGCTGGAGCAGGCACTGCCGGACCTCGCAATTTGCGCTCGGCTGGCAGCCGCACTCGGAGTTGCATTGCCGGCGGAATCCGCGGAGCAGGTGTTTGGCGAGATCGCAGTGCACGTGGAGGCCTTCGCCGGCATGGATTACGGGACCATCGGCGATCTGGGTCAAACGCTCAAGTTGGGGTAAACGGGCCTATGTGGCTTGATATTCTCATCGTTGTGATCAAAGCCATCTTTTTTGTTTCCTGTGTGCTGACACTCACGTCTCTGCTTACCTGGATGGAAAGGAAGCAGTCAGCGGTGATGCAGGACCGCCTGGGCGCAAACCGGGCGCCCATCCTGGGAATCCGTGCCTTCGGGCTGCCCCACATCGTCGCCGATGCCCTGAAAATGTTTTTCAAGGAAGACTATGTTCCCCCAGGGGGCGAAAAAGTGCTGCACACGGCGGCCCCGTTCATAGCCTTGTTCTTTGCCTTGATGAGCTTTTCCGCCATCCCATTCGGCAACTCCATCCACGTTGCCGGGCGCACCATTGAACTGCAGATCTTCCCATTCAATGCCGGACTATTGTTTGTTCTTGCGATGATGTCGATGGGAATCTACGGCACCTTTCTTGCGGGATTCTCATCCAACAACAAATATGCCTTTATGGGAGGACTGCGCGCTTCCAGTCAGATGATCAGCTACGAAATTACCATGGGCGCCACGCTCGTAGGATTGCTCATGATTTTCGGTACGCTGGATCTTGCCGAACTGAATCGGGCGCAAGGAGCGCTCCTGTGGGGCTGGCTGCCGGCTTGGGGCATCTTCCTTCAGCCTCTGGGTTTTGTGCTCTTCCTGGTTGCCGCATTCGCGGAAACGAAAAGGGTGCCGTTTGATTTGCCGGAAGGCGAGTCCGAGATCATCGGTTACTTTCTCGAATACAGCAGCATGAAATTCGGCGCTTTTTTCATGACCGATTTTGTGGAAACCATTCTGGTTGCCGCCCTTCTGGCGACGCTGTTTTTCGGCGGCTGGCAAGTTCCCTACCTGCAGGCGGACGGATTTCATTTCCCCTGGGGTGCCATCCTGACCCTCTCGTCACTGGCGGTTACGATCTTGCAGGTGTCGGCGTTCGCGTTCAAGGTGGTGTTCTTTTGCTGGTTCCTGCTGCTGATTCGCTGGACGCTGCCCCGGTTCCGCTATGACCAGTTGATGCATTTAGGGTGGAAGATCTTGCTGCCTCTGTCTATACTAAATATCTTAATCACGGGACTTGTGCTGGTTTTGCTCCAGCGCTGATGTCGGCTGTTTGAAATCAGATGCCGCTGCCACTACGCGTGGTGCGGCGCAGTTATCCCCTGGGCCCCGAGGGCGAGCGGGGAAGCCTGACTTGAAGGACTGATGGATCGTCCGTCAGGCCGCTGGTTGAATGCGGAATTGGACCATGGGGAGTTTGGGTCCATCTGACTCCCGGGCATTCAAATAACATTCAGAAAGGAAACCATTTTATGCGCTCGAAAATGTCCCTGATGTTGTCAGTCGCAATGATCCTCCTGGGTGGAACGGCCATGGCACAGGATCAAGTTCCCAAGCTTGAACTCTTTGGTGGTTTTTCGTACATAAGGACGGCTGGACACTCCAACATTAACGGCTGGAATGCCCAGGCAGCCGTCAACGTGAACAAGTGGATAGGATTTGCCGCCGATTTTGCTGGCCATTATCAGACCGAATCTATGGACGCCACCAGAAGCAGCGCCAGCCTCACGTCCTTTATGTTCGGGCCGCAGCTTTCCGATCGCGCCGGAAGAGTCACCGGCTTTGCCCACGCCCTGTTTGGGGGTGCCCATGCGGGTGAAGGGCTCCTAATAGGCCATGGACCGCTCGCCAGCTCAGCTACTAATTTCAGCATGGCCTTCGGCGGCGGCGTCGATGCCAATGTGAACGACTCGATCGCCGTGCGTCTGTTCCAGGCGGACTATCTCATGGTTCGCGCCAACAACCCGGTAAGCAATCAGAGTGAAGCTCGCAACAATTTCCGCCTGTCCGTCGGCGTCGTGTTCAAGATTAAGTAGTTGATTTATATTGGTGCCGGGGGATATTGCACCTCCGGCGCCAGGTTTTTCAGCCGGCCTCGATCATGCGGGACACCGCTTGTCTCAGACGGTCGGTATCTGCCTCGTAGGACGTACTATCCTCTCCCGTGCCGGTCCGTATGGACCCTCCGAATTCGACCTTCAATTTGTGCAGGCGAATGCGCCTGCTATCGCGCGCCCACACTTCGTGAGCGCCGCGGATGGCTACCGGAACCATCACGACGCCGATTTCGCGTGCCAAGATGGCGGCACCTTTTTTGAACGGACCCAGTTTCCCGTCGAAAGAGCGAGCTCCCTCGGGAAAAATGCACAGGATTCGGCCCTTGCGTAATCCGAAAGCTCCCAACTTCATGGCGCGCAACAAATGTGCGTCAGGATCCACAGGGTAGATGTTCGCCACGCGCGCCAGCAGCCTCATCGACGGACTGGTGAAGAGCTCGGCCGCGCCGACGAAGAAGACCCGCTTGAAAACTCGATAGGGCAGCGGAGCCATTACAACCAGCGCGTCGATGTAGCTCAGGTGATTGGGGCAGATCAGGAAGGGCCCCTCTCGGGGCAGGTTTTCCAGTCCTTTTGCCTCCAGACGAAACAGGATTTTGAATATCAGATAGAGCATGTTGATTGCCGCATATTTGAAAAAGGTGAGGAAGGCGCCGGAGAAGTGAGGCTTCAAGTCCTCTTCCTGATCCAGGGCTTCCGCGGAGAGTATGCTCCCCCAACTCTGTTTTAAGGCGCCGCTGCTGCCTGCATCCGCCCCGGTTTGTTTCTGCAACGCCCGGATCAGGTCGCGTACGGTAAAGATCTCCACCGCGAACCCTTCCGGGAGCTCAAGGCGGAGAGATTGCTCCAGGCTGGCCAGGAGTTCAACCCGCTCCATCGAATCGAATCCGAGATCCAATTCCAGATTCATATCGAGGCTGATGGGAGTGTCCTTGCGGTAGGTCTCCTGCAATGCGGACATGACCTCTTGACCGACAGCCGACTCCATCAGTTCCCGGTCTTCTGCCGAAACCGCCGCCGCCGCGCTGGCAGCATCGACTCCCTTCAGCTCGCCGCTCTCGATCATCCGCTTGAGCTCGAGCCTTTTGACCTTGCGGGTCGTCGTGCGCGGCAAGGGTTCTCTCTGGATCTGGTAGCTCATGAGCCGTTTGTATTGAGGCAGCTGGTGCGATAGCCGCGCAATCTCGTCGCGCAAGATCTCCCGCGCGTTGGCGATCTTTTTGGCTTTCAGGGCATCAAAATCGGGGACGACGACGCCGTGCAATCGTTCGGCCCCCTCATGGCCGGGCTCGGCAATCCCCAGGACTGCAATCTCCTGAATATAGGGGCACTGTTCGTAATGAGTCTCCAATTCATCCGGGTAAATGTTTTTGCCGTTGGGGAGGACGATAACCTCCTTCTCGCGTCCCGTGATGAAAAGGTTACCCTGTTCGTCAAGCCATCCCAGGTCTCCGGAAAGGAACCACCCATCGCGCATTACCTCTGCGGTTGCCTCTAGATTCTTATAGTAGCCTTTCATCACGATGGGGCCGCGGATTGCCACTTCGCCGATGCCGCCCTGGCCCGGCTCCAATATCGCGATTTCCACTCCAGGCAGAGCGAGACCGACGGAGCCGATGACATTGTTCTCGACCGGTGTCACCGTTGCAGCCCCGGTGGTCTCTGTCAGACCATACCCCTGCAGGATTGTGAAGCCGAGATCATGGAATTCCCGGGCCACCTTCGAATCGAAAGCCGAGCCGCCGCTGGCGAACAACCTCATGCTTGAGCCAAAGGTGCGATGGATCCTGCCGAATAGAAGCCTGCCTGCGTTGAGGTGCAGGCGCTTGATGCAGAAGCGATTGAGGCTCAGCATCCCGCGGAAAAGCTTGCGCGCAAGCGGTCCCTTGTGCGCGAGCTCCTCCTGGATGCGGCCATGAAAGAGATAAAAAAACTGCGGCACGGTTGCCAGAATGGTAATTCCTGCCTCCTGTAAAGCGGCCAGAATTTCGGAACGCTTCAGCGTGTCCGCAAAAACGACTTGGGCGCCCAGGTACAAAGGGAGCAGGAAATTCATCACGGAAGCAAGAACGTGCTGCAGCGGCAGAAGGCAGAGGAAGATGTCGTTCTCGCTGGCGCGGATCGTCTGGAGCACCGCCGTGATCTCTCCCATGATGTTTTCCTGGGTGAGCATCACTCCTTTGGGGTGGCCTGTGGTTCCAGAGGTGTAGATGATTACAACCACATCGGAGAGGTTGCTCGCGGGCAATTGGGGTGCGGGAGCCAGTTTATGCCCGGTCTCGATCAGCCCGGCGAGAGAGCAGGTGCATTCACCGGCGCCGACAGGGTCAAAGCAGATGATCCGATCGCGCAGAGGGGAATCGTGCACGGCCTCCTTGAGTTTTGCCAGCTGGAGCCCGCTGACGAAGATCACCTGTGCGTCCGAATCATCCAGCAGGCGTCGCCACTCCTCCGGGGAGATCTGTGGATCGAGCGGCACCGCGGTTCCGCCTGCGAGGTAGATCCCCAGGTAGGCTACGACCCATTCCGGCCGGTTTTCCGACAGAATGGCTGCGCGCTCCTGCCGATTCAATCCCTGGGAGAGAAGGGCGGACGCTACGTCCCGCACTTGCCGGTGCAGCTCACCGTAACTGATCTGGCAATATCCTGCCGGGGTCTTCAGGCGAACCGCGATCCGATCGTGATGAATCGCTGCGATCTCCTCGAAGTGCTCGTTGTATGTTTTTGCTTTTGATTTAGCTCCCATCGACCCAGCATACGATACCCGGCTCGTGCCATACAAGTCAGACCTCGGAGCAAGAGCGGGCATCGGGAATAGGAAAACAGAATACAGAAGATAGAATACAGAATACAGAATGAAGACGGCGGATTGGACCTGGCGGACTCAATGATTGGACGCGTTTTGGGCCAGTTTTCTTACCATCAGTGCAGGCGCTCGATCCAGACTCTTAGATTCCGAATTCTGACGTCTTTCGGGGATGGAGGTCTGGTAATGCGCGGCGACACGCGGTACACTTGCCCCAAGTTTTTCCATCTCGAATTACGGGTGTCAATCAGTCCTGCGATGGCGGAGGGGTGTACTACTCTATGACAGAGCATCTTCCCGGTCCTGAACGCGACGCAATCCTCCTGTCTCTGCATCGGCTCGAGGAAAGAATTACGCGCCTCGAAGCCCATCTGGGCATGTCGGCGTCCGCGCCCGGCCCCGTGCCGAATGGTGCGAGCCAGATTGCCGTTTCGCAAGAGGCAGCGGTTGACGAGGCTGAATTGGAGCAGAGAATCGGCGAGTTTGGCCTGGCCTGGGCGGGCAGTATTGTGTTCCTCCTGGGCTTTGTCTTTCTGATGACCTTCACCCTGAATCAGGGCTACAGCCTGCTTTCCGCGGCCATGGGGTATGCGGCCGCCTCCGGGATCTATCTTCTGGCGCGAGCGTGGCAGCGAAGCTTCTTTTACCTGGCACGTATCCTGGTGAGCGCAAGCTTGCTGCTTGGGTATTACACGACCCTGCGGCTCCACTACTTCACTGCGAGTCCGTTGATCGGGAACAGCCAGATTGCATTCGCTCTGTTGCTGATATTCGCGGTCCTGCCCCTGCTCCTTGCTTTGAAGATACAATCTCAGGCGCTCGCTGGCCTTCCGGTTTTCCTCGTTCTGATGGCGGCGCTCTTGAGTGACCACCCACATGTGATGCTGCCCCTGGTAACCCTTCAAGCGGTCCTGGCGGTCTATCTGGCATTGCGCTATGAGTGGTGGCGGCTCCTGAATCTGACGATTTGCCTGGTCTATCTCACTCACATGCTGTGGCTGATCAACAATCCGGTGGCCGGTCACTCCATCCGGGCGATTGCTGCGGACCAGTACCCTCTTGCGTACCCGTTTCTCTGTGCGGCCGTTTTTGCTCTGCCCACGCTTTTCTTTAACCGTGAGGCATCCGCGGATGTCGCCCGCATCGGTGTGGTATTCCTCAATTGCCTTGGCTGCTCAACGGTCCTGTCGCTGGCGGTTGTGGCGCTCCATCCCAAAGATCTCGCGCTGATCGCATTGGTAGCGTTCGGCTTGCTGCTTGTCTGCTCAGCGGCGCAGTGGCTGAGAACCCACCTGCAGTTTGCGGCCAGCGTATATGCCTGTTTCAGCTACCTAGCGTTGACCATCGCGATCTATGGATATGCAAGGGTACCCGAAGCATTCCTCTGGTTGGCGCTGCAGAGCTTTCTGGTTGTTTCGATGGCTCTCTGGTTCCGATCCCGGACTCTTGTAGTGGTGAATGCCGTGATCTACTTCGGCATACTGGTCACATACTGGATCATTTCCCCCGTATCGGATTGGGTCAACTTCAGTTTTGCATTTGTCGCGCTGTTGAGCGCGCGGGTCATGAACTGGAAGAAGGAGCGCTTGACGCTGCGCACCGACGGGCTGCGCAACACCTACCTCGGCGCCACCTTCCTGATGGTACTTTACGCACTTTGTCATGCCGTGCCTGCTTCCTACGTCGCGCTTTCCTGGACATTGACTGCGGTCGGTTATTTTTTGTTGAGCCTGCTGCTCAAGAATGTGAAATATCGTTGGATGTCGCTTTTTAATCTGCTGGCGACGGTTGCCTATCTCTTCCTGGTGGACCTGGCTCGTCTGGATCCGAAATTCCGCGTCGTGGCCTTCCTGTTTCTCGGGCTGATGGCCGTGGGTATCTCACTTTTCTACACAAAACTCCGGCGCCACGCCGCCAAGTAATCCCCGGCTGCCGGCTGTCGTCAGGGATCCCAATGGTCGCGGCACTTGAGTGCCATGGGGCGCCCGGTGCCCACGGATAAAACCTGGCCTTTTTTGCAACTGCATCGTGATTTCAGCTGCTTTTTTCGCAGACGAGATTTTCTTTGCCAACCAAGGGCTTATTGGATATGTTATTACCCTCAATTTAACCATAGATCGGGTAGTCACTATGATCTCAGCCGAACCGTCGGTTTCGCGGCGCAGCGTACTTAACTATTTTCTCGGCACAGGTGCCTTGGCCACGCTGGCCGCCATCTTATATCCCATCGTAAAATTTATGATCCCGCCCCGGGTCGTCGAATCTTCCGCATCAAGCGTGGTTGCCGCCAAAGTCGCGGAGATTAAGCCGAACGTCGGCAAGATCTTCAAGTTCGGAAGCAAACCGGGCATTCTGATTCAAACGCCGACGGGAGAGTATCGCGCGTTCAGCGCGGTCTGCACTCACTTGGATTGCACTGTGCAATACCGCACGGATGAAAAGCTGATCTGGTGTGCCTGCCATAACGGGCGCTACGACCTGACCGGTAAAAACATCTCAGGTCCGCCGCCGCGGCCGCTGGAGGCATTCACGGTGAATGTGCGCGGCGATGAGATTGTGGTATCGCGGGGGTAGCGTGATGATAGCGCGGATAGCGAAGTGGGGAGAATGGCTGGAGGAGAGACTGGGCTGGCGCGCCGCCCAGGAGTTGATCGAGCACAAAGAAGTGCCGGTGCACCGCCATACCATCTGGTACTACTTTGGCGGTATGACGTTGTTTCTGTTCGGGGTTCAAGTGTGCACCGGGATCCTGCTGCTGCTCTACTACCGGCCGAGTGCGGAAACGGCGTTCGAGAGCGTCCAGTTCATCATGACCGAGGTTCAGTTCGGCTGGCTGATTCGATCTATCCACAGCTGGTCGGCCAATCTCATGATCGGCGCTGCCTTCGTGCACATGTTCAGCGCCCTTTTCCTGCGCTCATTCCGGCGTCCGCGGGAATTGACCTGGGTTACCGGCGCATTCCTCCTGTTTCTGTCGCTGTGTTTCGGATTCAGCGGCTACTTGCTGCCATGGAACAAGCTGGCATTCTTCGCTACCAAGGTAGGCACGGATATCGCCGGTGTTGTGCCCCTGGTCGGTCCTTTCATGCTTCGATTCCTGCGCGGCGGCGACGAAGTTACCGGAGCTACACTCACGCGCTTTTTCGGATTTCACGTGGCGATCCTGCCGGCGATCACGACCGTGTTTATTAGCGTTCACCTGTACCTGGTTCAGAAGCATGGGATGAGTTGTCCACCGTCGGTTGACGAAAATATCGTGCCGAAGATGAAGTTTATCCCTGAATTCCTCTTGCGCGATCTGGTGGGCTGGCTGGCGGCTGTGACAGTCCTGGCGGTGCTGGCGGCGATCTTCCCGTGGGAGTTGGGGGAAAAAGCCGATGCATTCGCTCCGGCTCCGGCAGGAATCAAGCCGGAGTGGTATTTCGTTTACATGTTTCAAACCCTGAAGTACATTCCGTCCAAAATTTTCGGCATGGATGGCGAGGTCCTCGGGATCATGGGCTTCGGCTTGTTGGGCCTGCTGCTCGTCATCACGCCATTTATATCGTCGGAGCCGCGCAAAGGCCGGCGCAGTCTGCTTCCCATTGTAGGCATTTTAGTTCTCATATACATCATTGTCCTGTCGGCTCTGGCCTATCGGACATAGGGACAGTTTCATGTGGCAGCAACTATTGCTCATCATGCTCATTTCCCCAGTGCAGGTTCCAGCCGCCCCGAAAGCGGCGCAAAACACCTGCGTCCGGTGTCACACTGACCTGGGCGACCCGTTCGATGCGCCGGTGAAGGCCTCTGCGCAGGACATCCACTTTCAGAACGGACTCTCCTGCAACAGCTGTCACGGCGGCGATCCCACCAAGGATAAGCCCGACGAGTCGATGAATCCGGCCAAGGGCTTTGTCCGCCAGCCGGCGCGCAAACAAATCGTTGTACTGTGCGCCTCCTGTCATAGCAGCCCCGACTTCATGCGCAAGTACAATCCTCAGGCGCGCGTGGACCAGTACAGCGAGTATCTGACCAGCGTGCACGGGAAGAAAATGCAGACCGGGGACCAGAATGTAGCCATCTGCATCGACTGCCACGGGCATCACGGAATCCTGGCCGCAAAAAATCCGAACAGTCCCGTCTATGCGCCGAATGTCGCCGCCACGTGCGGCCGCTGCCACAGCGACCCGCAGCGGATGAAATCCTACGGTATCGCGACCAATCAGCTGGAGCTTTACAGCAAGAGCGTTCACGGCGAGGCCCTGATGAAAAATCGCGATCTTGCCGCGCCCACCTGCAATAGCTGCCACGGCAACCACGGCGCGACGCCGCCCGGCGTGGATTCGGTCGCAAATGTATGCGGACAGTGCCATGTCATGCAGGGGGATCTCTTCAACCAGAGCCCGCATCGTAAGGCGTTTGAGACCCTTCAGTTGAAGGCGTGCGTAACCTGCCACCAAAATCACGATATCGAGCGCCCCACGGAAGCCATGATCGGCGTGGAGGAGTCCGCGACTTGCGTGATCTGCCATGAGAAGGGAAGCGCGGGCTACGCTGCGGCACAGGAGATGAAATCCGCCCTGGTCGGCTTGCAGGGCAAGCTGAATTCAGCGAGCCAGATTCTTGAAGGGGCGCAAAGAGCGGGCATGGAAGTCAGCCGGCCGATCTATCAGCTGGCCGAGGGGCGTGACCGCCTGGTGCTGGCGCGCGTTCAGGTTCACAGTTTTAATCCGGCAGTGCTGAAGAAAACAATCACGGAAGGAGACGCTATTGCCGCTGCTTCCGAACAGAGCGGGGTGCAGGCGCTCGCCGATCTTGCCTTCCGGCGCAAGGGGCTGGCGGTTTCGGCCGTAATCCTGCTTTTCATGATCGGCCTCCTCCTCCTCAAAATCCGCCAACTCAAGACAAAATAATCCACATTCGCGTAGGCCCCGTCCGCCGAGACTGTCTCAAAACTGTGCGTCCTGGAG
>JBGQNR010000046.1:0-31825 GCA_041501225.1 Acidobacteriota bacterium | reverse complement strand
TCGCCCCTTATAGTTGTTCCGCACCTGATTTTCAGGTGCGGAACATTCCCCAGCATTGTCCAAACCCGGGAGTGCAATTTTTCGAGATTGCTCTTTGTTCCGTTGTTGAAGGGCAGGCCGACCGCGATTATGCTCGAACGGATATTTGAACACGCATCGCCCCACTACGAATTCGTCGCCCCAGCCACTGGATGGCTGCCTGGAGACTTTCGAGTGGGACGATGCGCTTTGGTCCGACAACGCATACTCAGATGTCGTCCCTTCAGAGGACTCTACTATAAGGGTTGCGCCGGACCGAAGCCAGCGTGTTCTCTCTAACCCGTGGAGGATATGCGCATGGATGGCAACGCAAGCACAGTTGATTACGCGGCTTTTATCGGTCTGGACTGGGGTAGCGAAAAACACTCCATTGCCCTTCAGGCTGCCGGTTCCAAGGAGATCGAGCGCTATGAGCTCAAGCAGAATCCGGAAGATCTGCACGGCTGGGTTATCAAACTTCGAGACAAGTTTGGTGGACGTCCTGTGGCTGTAGCCATTGAGCAGACGAAGGGAGCTGTGATTCACGCATTGATGAGCTATGACTTTGTGCATGTTTTTCGGATCAATCCCAAGTCGATGGCCGACTACCGGAAGGCTTTCTCTCCGGGGGGTGCCAAGGATGATCCTGCCGATGCCGAATACCTGCTCGAGTGGGTGACGCTGCACCGCGACCGCATCAAGCCCTGGGTGCCGGATGAACCGCAGACCCGTGCCCTGCAGAGGCTGGTTGAGTTCCGCCGGGAGGTTGTGAATCAACGCGTGGCACTCACCAACCAGCTCACCCAGCTTCTCAAAGATTACTTTCCCCAGGCCTTGGACTGGGCGGGAGAAATCGATAAAGTGATGGCCTGCGATTTTTTGTCGAAGTGGCCGACATTGGAGAAGGTCAAGAAAGCCAAACCGGATACCATCCGGACCTTTTATCGGCAGCATGGCAGTCGGAGCAAAGAAGTCATCGAAGAGCGCCTGAAGGCGATCTGGACAGCACGAGCGCTTACGGAGGATGCTACAGTCATTGAGACTTCGGTGTCGATGGTGCAGACCATAATCCGTGTTCTGAGCCCCACGATGGAGAGCATTGATCGCCTCGATGAGGAGATCAAGACGCGCTTCCATGCGCATCCGGACATGGCAATCTTTGATAGTTTTCCCGGTGCAGGCGCCGCCCTGGCTCCCCGCCTCCTGGCAGCGATGGGCTCGGATCGAAGCCGCTTTGAGTCTGCGAGCGAGGTTCAACAGTATTCTGGAATTGCTCCGGTCACGGACCGCAGCGGAAAACATATGTGGATACACCGCCGCTTCGCCTGCCCCAAGTTCCTGAGGCAGACCTTCCATGAATTTGCGAAACAGTCGATCCCATGGTCTCGCTGGGCTCACGGTTACTACGATATGCAGAAGGACAAGGGGAAGGGGCATCATGCGGCGGTCCGCGCTCTGGCGTACAAATGGATACGGATCATCTACCGCTGCTGGAAGGATCGTGTTATGTACGACGAAGAGATTCATCTCAAATCGCTTCGAAATAAAGGGTCCGAGACTCTCAACTTTATTGCCAAGGCTGCGTAAGGAATCATGAGCTCAAAAAACTTGACAGACTACCTCAGATGTCTCCAGGGCTCTTTGTGTGTCATTGGTTGACCGGGGAGGGCGTTACCCCGCGACCCGTGATCGCAGGAACCTGCGCATCAGCAGGATCAGGAGCCCAAGGCCTGCCAGCGTCAGAAGTATTGTGGGATATTGGCTTTTGATGATCTGTGCGGCTTGATCGCCGAAGCGGAAACCCACGTAGGCCATCACACCATAGCGCAACAGGCGACCGATGAGCACAGCCGCGCAGAAGGTCACCCAGGGCGTCCGAAATATGCCGGCAGCCAGGATTACGGGCTTGGTCGGAAACGGCGGCGGCACCGTCACGCCCAGGAAAACCGCCAGGAAGGCGTTGTTTTCGACCTGTTTCTTTACCCACGCCTGCTTCCTCTGCGCAAGGCGCGAGAGCGCGAGATCACCACCCGCGCGGCCAATTCGATAGAGGATCACACACCCGATCGTGGAGCCCAGAGCCGCTGCCAGCACGATCCAGGCAAGCTGCGTCGGCTTTTGCCAAGCCAGCAGGATGACAAAACTGTCGGGGCCCCCCACCAGGGGGATGGCAGCAGCGTCTAGCAATGAAACCGCGAATAGCCCGGGGATGCCGAGCACAAGAAGATAGTGGCTCAATTGCTGCAGGTACTGCATGGCACAACTCCTCTGCGCATCCGACCAAGCCTCGCCAACCCGGAATTCACACAGCCGCGCTGATCTTAGATTGATCTCTTTTGGGCCCTTGTTGCCCAAATCTGATAAAGCATTAAATATACTACACTAACGGCGAAGCCAAGATTGGTGTACGTCATTTCATGCGTGCCATGAGAGTCGGCTGCCATTCATAACTGTAATAATCGATATTCAACGTCGACCTCCCAAAAAACCGCAACTCTACTTCCGTGCGGTTGGATACCGGAAACCAAAAGTCGCCAAAGCGAGCATACTGGTGAATAAAATGTGTCTTCTGTACCCAGAAGGATGGGGACTTTGCCGGCTCGCCGTCGATGTGCACAATGCCGAAGCTCTGCTTGTCGACCCAGATCTTGCCTCGGAACAAGTACATACTGGGAGTGCGCGGCTCAACCACAAAGATATACATGCCGTTCGTCTCGTCAGTGCCGGCAAGGGTGAGCAGGTAGTTCTGCCTCGAAATGTCGACGTCTTTTCGTTCCTGCTGCCGGGCCGTCTCCCGCTCTGACTGGAGCAGCGGTTCGATCACTCGGGTGAGGATGGCCCGCGAACCGGTGCTCTCCAACACCCGGAAACTCTTCTCTCCCGGCGCCGCATATTGCATGTCGACTACAGCGCTCGCCCACCGGTGGAACATGAGGTTGGCGGCTTCATAGCGTCGCTGGCTGTGATAACCCTGCAGCGCCGTTTGGCGTGCACGGTTGTTCTCCTCCATTCTTGCAATCACCTCATCGGTGTTAACAGGAAGGCTTGTTCGCTGTCCATACAGGGGCGACACCAGCCCTGCCAGCGCCAGGAGGATCATGAGAGATGCAACGGCTCCCTTTGCGGCTGCCATCTTGCGGAAGGTGCAGAAATACAAAAGTCCGGCCACCCAGCCATACCTGCGGGCAACGTCCCGGCACGGCTCATTCGGCGCGGTCGCGGTTTTCCACCAGATCCGCGCCAGATCAGGCCAATTGCAGGGCTCGAAGAGTTTCTGCGTAACAAAGTAACAGGAATAGGTGCACCCGCTGCATTCGCTGCGATAGTTGAAGTCGGTCCGCCGGTGCCTTTCCATGAAATCCGGATCGAGAATGTTGAGCGGGAAATGGGCAGGGTGATCCTGGCAAATCCAGAAGTCTCCGTTTGGCTTGATGTCGAAGGAGAACTTGCCTGCAAGGCAGCCCCAGTTGAACTTGTCATTACGATATTGTTCTTCCGCCCCCCGTGTGAAAAACTCCGCTTTTACCAGAGCCGGTGAATCCACGCGGCGCAGATAATCGGGATTGACCTTTTTCACCTTGTCCGTCCGCAGCTTCCCTTCCCCAACCACCACGGGATTCAGCCAAATGCGAGCATTGGGAAATTCGCGCGTGCAATAATCGACGATCTCGTTCACCCTGTCTCGGTTCACATGCGATATGGTCACATTCAGTGTCAGGCCCTTGCCCTTCGGGAGGTGATCATTGAGGTAGCGGATGGTTTGCAGAATCTTCGGGCCAACGTGGCTGTAGGGCAGGTCGTTGCCTTCGACTCCATCCAGCGAGATGCCGATCTCCGACACTTTGGATTGCAGCAGTTCCCGATATCGATCCAGGGGCATGGTGCCATTGGAAGTAAGCTTCGTATACATGCCTTTGTCGGCAACATAATCGATGATGGCGGCAAAATCCTGCCGGAGCAGAGGTTCCCCACCACCCGAGATGCTGAGTACGGCAATCCCCAGGCGGTCCAGCACATCGATGGCCTGCTTCATACCATCGAGATCGAGTTCATCGCATCGTTCCTCAGGAATATGGCAGAACCGGCACCGCAGGTTACATCGATGCGTGATGGCCAGATGGGCAAAGTAGGGCCTTTCGCGTGATATCGCGTTTCGCAAAGTCCGCCAGGCATATTTCCAGCCCATAAGCGACTCCTTTGGCAAAATGGTGCGATGCATTTGTGGATCCCGGTTCGCACTTCTTGGCAGGCCTTCTGCAGGGAAATGCAGCCCCCGCAAGGCGCAAAATGCTCCGCGCCCCCCTGAATTTCTCGAAGAAGAGGTGCTCCAGGAATCCCTTCTCACCCGGTAATGCGAAATCCAGTCCGCATGCGGCTCATGACTTCGATGAAAAAAGAGGCGCGACGCGATACAGAGGGTGAACAATGGGCGATAGGCACTGGAAATTAAGGCTGCTCTGGGTGATCATTACCGGCAAGGAGGTGGGCCACATGGACCAAAAAAGCAACGTCGTAGGATGGTTTGAAATTCCCGTGCACAACATGGAGCGGGCCATGAAGTTCTATCAAACGGTGTTCGGCTTGACCCTGGAGCGCCATATCCTGGGTCCGCTAGACATGGCATGGTTTCCCGCGGTTCAAAACGGATCAGGAGCTGCCGGTTCACTCGTCCATCACGCCACTGCTTACAAGCCATCCACCGACGGAACGCTCGTCTACTTTATGGCGCATTCCGGAGATCTAAGCCGGGAGCTTGCGCGTGTCGAAGGCGCGGGCGGGAAGGTGCTCCTGGGCAAGACGCTCATCAAGGAAGATATCGGCTATATGGCATTGCTGATCGACACGGAAGGCAATCGCATCGCCATGCATTCGCGCAAATAGCGGAATGATGGTTCGCTCCTCCTTATAGAGGCCTGAGCCCTTGATCTTGAGCAACTCCTGGGTGAAGTCATATTTGATGCGTTGGTACATGGAATTCCCCAAACTATTTGATGTTCCTGAGCATTTCTGAGATCGTCTTTACCCCGGCATCCTCGGAGGGAACGCCCAGCGCGACCACAATGTTCTTCCCGGCGCGGATCGCAGCCATGCTGCCGTAAAAACTGTCTTTCCCCGAAAAGCCCCCCTCACCTGGCGCCTTGAGATCCTTGACGTCCTTCCCCCCTTTGGCGAGAAACTGATGATAGTGCTCCAGCGCATCCTGAGCTGCCGCGGAACTCTCCATGGAAACGAGAATCATCTTATATTCCCTGCCGCCCGTTTTGTATTTCGCCTCGAATCCATTGGTGAAGTAGCTCTGGGCCAGCACATCCTTGGGGATATAGACGATCGAATGGGGCAGCTGATTGGCTTTGGGAAAGTATGAAACTTCCGCGGGCTCCGCTGCAGGCGAAGACACCTTGCCTGCCACGGCATTGGCGAGTTTGGCCATCTCCTGCTTGATCGAGTCCTTCTCTTCAAAGGAAGTGATCTTCACGTAATAGGGACCGGACCAGAAATTGAGCGAGGTGCCTCCCGAATACCCCTCGTTGCCGACTTTGAGAAATTGGTATTCGGGATTGCGCTCTTCTGAATATTTGCCAAAGGCAGTGAGCGGGTCTTTCATCTGGTAGATGTCGATCACCGTCTGGGTGCCTGTCCCCTCCTGAACATAGTCAGCACTGGCGACCTCCTGGAAGCCGTACGCCAGATAGCCATCCGCAGCACCGTCGATGAACTCCCAGAGATTCGCGGGGCTAAAGGAACGAGCCTGCGACATCGACCAACCCGGCACTTCGTTCTTGCCCGGGAGCAGAGCGAGCAACTGCGGTGATACATTGGCGGCTCCTGATGGAGCAGCCGCCTTGGTTTCCTCCTTCTTGCTGGTTTCATTCCTGGAACAAGAAACAAGGCCGAAACTGGCAAAAAGCAGGAAAAGCACGGTGATCCTTTTCATAAAACAACTCTCCTGTCGAATCATCGATATGCGCCGCTCTCCAGGCGAATCTGATTGCTGCGCGAGCGGGTCTCACCGATGTTGGTCACATACACTGCCGGACGGTCTTGAACCGGGCACACATTTTCGCAAATACCGCAGCCGACGCATTTGTCGACATCCACGCGCGGGCGCTGGACGGTGACCGTGCTGCCATCGTGGCGCGTAACGGTTTCCGCCTGCACCCAGATAGCCTTGGGCGACGTCGGGCAGAACTCCTCACAGACGATGCACGGAGTAGCCATGGCCCAGGGCAGGCACCTGCCCTGATCATAGAAGGCAGTGCCGATTTTGACCGGACCTGTGACTTTTTTGCCCGGCTGGGCGCTGCCGCCTTCGGTTTTGCCCAGCTTCTCAGCTTCGGTAAGCTTCCAGATTGCACCCGTAGGACAGACCTGACTGCAGAGCACACAACTGTACTCGCAATATCCCACCCGCATTTTCAGCATCGGCGTCCACAATCCTTCCACGCCGCTTTCAAAAAGCGCCGGCTGGATCGCATTGGTCGGGCATACCTTCATGCACTCGCCGCAGCGGATGCAGCGGGCCAGAAATTCGCTTTCCTCCAACGAACCCGGAGGACGGATTACCCCGGCATGGTAATCCTTGGCCAAGCCTGTGCTCGCGCGGACGATCGGCAGCACGACAAGGCCGGCCGCCACACTTTCCAGAGCCCGGCGTTTCTTCAAGTCAGGCCGCACATTGATGTCATCGGTTCTGGGGAAAAACCTGAAGCGGATGACATCCTCCGGGCAAGCCACTTCACAGTTGAAGCACAGATGGCATTCGGCTTGCCGCCATGGCACCTTCCCCTGCGGATCGCAGGCGCCCTGGCAGTGAAAGAGGCAACGGTTGCAGTCGTCGCACTTGCTGTGGTTTTTCTCCATGCCGAAAATCGAGAAGCGCGACAACAGGCCCATGAGAGCGCCCAACGGGCAGATGCCCCGGCACCAGAACCTGGTGATGGCGCGATTCAGGATCACGACTCCCAGGAAAATCACCCCAAGCACAAATGCGAAATGGTAGTACTGCGGCTTGAAGCTCAGGATATTAGAGCCTAACAGGCGATACCCGGTATCGGCAAACCACTGGAGCATGCCGATATTGGTGCCGTACATGAAATCGAGGCCGCTTCTCAAACCGAAATTGAGCGCCGGGATGATGGAAACCGCAAGCGAGCGCACGAGGAACGGAATGGGATCGAGGATGCCGGTCTGGAGCGAAGTGAAAATCGACATGGCGATCAGACCGAACAGCAGGTAGTACTTCGTCGCCATCCATTTTTTATAATGATTGGCATCCACGCGCTTTTTGCCCTTGCGCTCTGGCTTGTAGCTGGAAAAGAAGTGGTTGAGCGTACCCAGCGGGCAGACCCAGCCGCAGAAGAACCTGCCGATCAGGATCGTTCCTGCGATAATGACCAGAGCCCAGATTACCTTGCCATAGAGCGCATGCGTGGAGAGCGCCGTGGAGAAGGCCACCAGCGGATCCATTTCGAGAAAGATGCTGACCGGATAGTCGAGCCTGACCACATCGGTCGCCCCCCGCGTAAAGGTGCCGCGGAACTCGGTCTGGAAAAGGAGAAATAGAAACAGCCCCAAAAACACAACTTGAGAGATGCGCCGGAGCCAGCGCAGCCACATTCTGGGGATTCGCTTCGCGTCGGGATTTGGCGGCACCGCGCACAAGGCCTGGCTATTCGAGGTTGACATACTTCACCTGCAATTCGGAGAAGTTCTTGTTCCCCAAGCCGCGCGCATGCCCGATGTTAATGTAGGGAATTTGTTCTGCCCTCAAGCCCAGAAACGTGGCGCCGTAGGCGTCGATGGCCACAGGATCCACGCCGGCCACGACGGTTTTGAGAAGTTGGACATCGTTCAGGTTCCCTCCCTGAGGCCCGTTCGCCCTCAGCACGCGATAAGCGTCCAGGATCGTCAGAGTAGGACGCATGAAGGTCGCAAGATCCGCGATTCCAAGGTCAATATTCTGATGCAGCTGATTCCTCCGCCCGCCGAGAATGCCGTACCAGTTCTTCATTCCCATAGTGACGCGAGAGAGATTATGGTGCTTCACGATCGGGATGTTGATGATCTTGTCAGCCTCGAGGATGGGCGTATATACAGGCCATACGGAAAGCAACTCGCCATTGAGACGATAGTCGCGGAACTTGCGCTCTTCGGGGAGCAGCACGGTGGCCCCCACCGATTCGGCCGCGCTGGCAATACCGCTGCGCATGAAACATCGTCTAGGGTCGTTGCAGGAAACATCGGTAACGACGACCCTTTTGGCGCCCGCCTCAAAGCAAAGCTGGGCCACGGCCTTTACCAGATCGGGATTGGTGTTCGCCGCCTGCTGAGGAACCCGGTCCCAGCCGATGTTGGGCTTCAGAACCACCACGTCGCCTCTGGAGATGAACTTCTGCATGCCGCCGAGAGCCTTGAGAGCCTCTGCTGCCAGTGTGGCGGGGATTCCGCCCGATACCACCGCCATGTGGGGGAAGTCGCTGCCAATGTTGATACGAAAATCTCTCGATTGAGCCGCCGACAGCTCATGGCCGGGCTGCCGGCTGCGAGAGTGCAGCCAGAAACCGAGCCCGCATGAGGCAGCCACGCCGGCACCCACACGGGTTGATCTCTTCAAAAACTCCCGGCGGTCTAGGCCTTCTTGCCTCATGTTTTTGATCGCACTCGAAAATCATCATTGGTGTGCGTCGGCATACTGCCGCATTCCAGCCAGGGAATACGATACAATTCGCCCCGAGTTTCTATGTCGCCGCAGCGACCCTGGCGTTAATCCAGGTTGGGTCCCGGGAATCGACTCGGATCAGGCACTCCCAAGATGATAGGTAAATGCCCGTCGGTTGTAAACGGCAATTGGCAGGCAGAAAAACTCAAGACCCGCGAGGGGACGGCTTCCGGGTCGTCAATCGCCCATGGTACGTGCGGGAGGCACCTGGGTCTGGACGGCCCCGCGTTCTTTCTGACGCTGGAAGAGACACGGTCGGTCAAGCAGCTTCTGCAAAACGCATTTCTCGCGGAAATAGATGCCGCACTGGAGGCAAATCTGTTTTCCCTTGCCGCCGCGGCCGACGACTTGTGAGGAGAGACGGTCCAATAGCTCCGCTGCCTGCTCCAACTCCTCAGGCTCGAATGTCCCGAAAATCTGCTGCAGTTTGCGCTCGCGCGCAGCGTCGTAGGCCGCCAGGATGCGCCGGCTCGGCTGGGTAAGAGACAAATGGATCGCGCGCCGGTCGGTCTCTCCTTCGCTGCGCCGCAGTAACATCATCCGCACCAGCTTGTCCACGGCTTTGCTCGCGGCTGCATTGCTGACCCCAAGAAATGAGGCTACGCCGCCGATGGTCTGGGCCTCGGTCAGGTTGACGAGCCTCAGCAACTTCAACTGGGAAACGGTAATCTGGTTTTCAGCGACTTCCCGCAACAGCTCTTCTTCAATCACTTCCGTCACGGCAGAAGCAAAGACATGAGCGCTACCCAGAAAATCATTGATCACGTGTGCTCTCTCATTCCCAGTCATGCTCCATCGCCCCCCTATTGCAGGTGGATGCCTCTACCCCGGGTTGGGATCGGCCTTAAGGCAGTCCCCCAAAAGGCCATTATCAGCCAAACGAAATATTCAACTTCCTTAAGGCGGGGGCTCCTATATCAAAATGCCGATGTCGTCAAATGGCCAACCATCTAACATGCTAAACAAATTGCACTTATTCTAACACAAGGGCGGTTGCAGCATCCAACTACATCGCGGGATATCGAATTAGAAGTGTGGAAAAACGCAACGCAGCTCCCGAAGAGCAGACCATGGAACCAATTCCCTATAGTTCTTGCCATTCGCGGCTGCTTTTAAAGGCCGGCTTCTATGCCCGCAGGACGGTAAGGAACTGATCGATCAGCCCAGCTGGAAAGACGGATCCCTCCTCCAAAACTGACCGGTGCGCGGCGAGCAAATCCGCGATCTCCCGGAAAGAGGCCGGGAGCCGGCTGCTGTCGCTTCCTGCGCCGGTCTTGGCCCGGCCTCGAGACGAGGCAGTGCGGGCGAGCAAAGCATCGAGTTCCGGGGTCGAACGCCCCGCCAGCATCGCCTGGGCGACACCCGCGAGGAGCAGATGAGGATGGGCCGATCCATCCGGCAAGCGGAATTCGATCGTCGGCGGACTGACGACCCGGCCTTCGGCCGTTTTGGCCGTAAGAGGGAGCCGAACCAGTGCGTGACGATCGAACGCGCCCCAGGTAACACCGCTGGGAGCCTCTTTGGCCTGGCTCAACCTGACGAAGGATCCGGGATTGCGGTTGCCGAACGCCATGAGCGTGCTGCCATAAAGTACCAGGCCGGCGACAAGCCATTGCCCCGCGGCAGTCAGCTGCCCTCCATCCTCGGAGCGTCCCGCATGCTTCCCTTCAACCACGGGCGAAAAGTGGAAGTGCAGGCCAGATCCGGCATGCCCCTTGAGGAGGATTGGATCGAAGCTGCAGCGCATATCATGCTGGTGTACCAAGTTGCGCAAAACCCATTGGGTGAGCGCGACGCTATCTGCGGCCAGCGGCAGCGGCGTCAACGCCAACTCCACTTCGTGCTGTTCCCAGATCATGTCATCGGCTTCCGTGGCGGCGATGTAGCCGACTTCGCTGTGGCCGTATTTCACGGGCACGCCGATTTCAGCCAGCGTCAGCAGCGCCTGGCGCCGCAACGACTGTCCAAAAACAAAGGGGGAGCTGGCGTGGTATCCGCGCTCATCGGCGCCATAGATATCGCTCTCCGTTGCATGTTTGCCGAGGAAGTATTCCACCTCACCCAGCGCCCAAAGGTCGACGCCGGTTATGTCGCGCAGGTGCTCGTAGCTGCGCAGGAGGATGGCGTCCGGTGATTCGGGCAGCGGGCGGCCGTCGCGGCCGATGTGCCGGCACATCAGAACCAGAGTCGGACAGGGAGAAAAGGGATCCAGGAAGGCGCTGTCCACGCGCGGCCGGAGCAGCATGTCGGAAGCTTCTGCCCGGATGCCCTTGCCGGCGAACAGGCTCGAACCATCGGCGCGCTCTCCACCGTCGAGGATATCCTGCAGATGTTCCAGGTCACGCGGCACAAAATCCAGAGTCTTCAGCCAGCCATCTCCTCCCACGTGCATCAGGCTGACCAGGCGGATGCCTCTAGAGCGGAAAAGCTGTATGAGATCCTGGGCATCCCAGGCTGCGGCAGGCTTTCCGATGATGCGTTCAAGCGTGCGCGCCGGAAGGGTCCCTCTGGCGAGGTGATCCGCATCGACGGGGGCGACTCCGGATGATTCATCGCGATAAAGTCTCATTAGGACGGCTCCTCAAAACAGGCTTCAGTCTATCACGTTCGGCCCAGCCCCCAAATACAGGAGCCGAAAGAAAACTCGCCGTTCGGAGAACACGGTGGAAAAGGCAGAATCAGCTGAAAAGCACCACAGATTCCACCCCCGATCCATTCATGTCGTTCATAGTTTTAGTAACTCTTGTTGAATGCATTTCCAGCTTGCTTCCGTCAGCATACCCGCGCTACAAATGTCACTACATTGACAAGGCCCTGGGCAGGGTGCGGGCGATAGCCCATCATTATGCAAACCCCGCAATACTATGACTTGAATTATTCACGCAGACCCGCAACGCAAGTGATCCCAAAAGGAGCCGTCTACCCTATGAAAAAGGCACCTCGGAAAATCATCGTGAGCATGGCATTGATCATGCTGTCGGCTATTCTCCTCGCCTCCGACCTCCGTGCGCAGGCGCTTTCACCCGATGTCCTCAAGGCGTTTACCTTCCGCAGTATCGGACCTACGCGTCAGAGCGGCCGTTTCGTGGATTTTGCGGTTCCTGACCTTGAACCAGCCACGATTTACGCGGCAACCGGTTCCGGCGGCTTATGGAAGTCGATGAACAACGGCACCACGTGGGAATCCATATTCGACAATCAGCCGGTTGTTTCCATCGGCGACGTCGCTGTGGCGCCATCCAATCCCAAAGTTGTTTATGTCGGCACCGGCGAGGCTTCGACGTCCCGCAGCACGTATTGGGGAGACGGCATCTATAAATCGGTCGATGCCGGCAAGACATGGACGAACATTGGGCTCAAAGAAAGCCATCACATCGGCCGCATTGTTGTAGATCCCAAGAACCCGGACATCGTTTACGTGGCGGCGCTCGGCCACCTTTATTCCGAAAATCCGGAGCGTGGGCTCTTCAAGACCACAGACGGCGGCAAGTCCTGGACGAAATCGCTCGATGTCAAGGTGGGGGATCGCGCTATTGGCGTCTGCGATGTGGTGATGGATCCCAAGAACCCGAAGGTGCTGTACGCTGCGTCTTATGATAAAGAGCGCAAGCCCTGGACCTTCAATCTAGGCGGGCCTGGAAGCGGCATTTACAAGACCATCGATGCCGGCGCCACCTGGACGAAATTGACCAATGGGCTACCCAGCGGCATGATCGGCCGCATCGGCATCGATGTGGCCCGGGCAAATCCGGATATTGTCTATGCCAACATCGAGAATGCAAACAAGCCCGGCATGTCCGACGAGGCGCGCCTGGCCGAATTGCGCGCAGGCAAGGCAAGCGCCGGAATGATCGGCGAGGAAGTTTATCGAAGTGACGATGCGGGGAGAACATGGAAAAAAGTGAGCCCCGAAAAGCAGACGATCGGCGGCGGCCCAGGCTATTACTACATGCAGATTCGTGTGGATCCGAACGACGTGAACCACGTGTATGTGCTCAGCGTCGGTGTGCTCCACTCCACCGACGGCGGTAAAACCTGGGAATCCCCATTCCGGTTTGGCGGTGACAACCACGGGCTATGGATCGATCCCACCAACTCCGACCACATGCTCCTTGGCTACGACCATGGCATGGGAGTGACCTGGGACGGCGGGAAGAACTGGTATCACCCCGACGAGCTGCCCCTCGCGCAACTCTACCAGGTCGGCTACGACATGCAGTACCCCTACAACGTCTATGGCGGAATCCAGGACAACGGCTCCGTGCGCGGTCCGAGTTCGAAACGGGGCGGCGGCAACATCGTCTTCGAGGATTGGCAGACCGTAGGCGGGGGAGACGGATTCTTTAACGTGGTCGACCTCGTGACCAACCGCTACCTTTACAACGAGTCCCAGTACGGATCGCTCAGCCGGACCGATCTGTACACAGGCGAATCCAAAAACATCTCCCAGCGCGATCAGGCCCTGCGCCACAATTGGTCGTCGCCTATCCTGGTGTCGCCGCACGACCCCGCCGTGATCTATCACTCAGCCAACAAGCTGATGAAATCGACCACGCGCGGGGACACGTGGATCGAGGCCAGCCCCGATTTGTCGACCAACGACGCGAGCAAAATGCCAACCGGCAAGGGCGGTGACGGAGCGATACAATATTGCACGATCACCGCACTCGATGAATCGCCCATTGTCCGCGGCTTGATATGGGTCGGCACCGACGACGGCAACGTGTGGGTGACGAAGAATGTGGAGGATATGAAGGCCTGGACCAAGCTGAACGACAACATTAAAGGCAATCCGGGCTACTGGGTCAGTCACGTCGTCGCTTCCAGGCACCAGGCCGGTATTGCATATATCACCTATACCGGCTACCGGCATGACGACTTCAGACCCTTCATTTACAAGACCACGGACTTTGGCCAGACATGGGTGCCGATTGTCGGAAACCTGCCCAACAAGTCGGTCAATGTCGTCGTCGAGGATCCCAAGAACCCGGACCTGCTGTTTGCCGGCGTCGACTTCGGTCTCTACGTCACCATCGACGGCGGCAAGATCTGGACGGAGATGAAGGGTCTGCCGACCCAACCGGTATATGATCTCGAAATTCACCCGCGTGAGAACGAACTGATCGTGGCCACGCACGGCCGCGGCTTCTTCATCACCGACATCTCACCGTTGCAGGAGCTGGACCAGCAGGTGCTGGGACAGGACTTCTACCTGTTCGATGTCAAACCCAAGGTCAAGTGGGTGACTCGCATTAATCCGGTGTCGTCATCGGCGAATCAAAACCTCAGAGCGCCGAGCGAGCCCAACGGCATCGTGATTAGTTATTTCTTGAAGGCGCCGGTCTCAGGTGAAGTCGTCGTCAGGATTCTGCAGGGATCCCGCATCATCTCAGAGACCAAGGGCCCCAACACCGCAGGGCTGAACCAGATCATGTGGAATATGCGCATTACCGAAACTCTGCTCGTGCAGCCGGCCCAAGGGGGCAGAGGCAGGGGCGGAGGAGGAGGAGGAGGTGCAGGCTTCGGCGGCGGCCGCGGCGGCCGGGGCGGGACGCCGGCGATTTCGACGTTCGGCGGCTCCATCGCTGCTGCGCCCGGCGATTACACGATCGTCGTCAGCGCAGGCAACAAGACGCTGATAAAGAAAACCCGCATCCTGGAAGACGCCTGGTTCGACAAGGTTTTTTAATTCCGGGATGTAATTCGGGATCAGCTTACTGCAGCCACAAAGAACACAAGTTTTGGGGGATTTCGTGTTCTTTGTGGCTGCTTTTGCTTTTTGCTCGGATATCCCGGTCGTCTCATGGCTTCCCGCCACCATTTTCCTTCGCCCCGAACTGAGCGCGGGGTATAGTGGGGGCTTTATATTTCTTTCGGCCTCAGCGCAAGGCGGAGATTGCCGGAAGTTATTGTTAAATAAAGAGTTTTTCGTTGTTGGCAGGCTGTCTCCACTCTTGCTAGGATTGTGGCTGCATGGATATCTTGGCTGCTTTGAATCCCCAGCAGCGTCTTGCGGTTGAACACGGGCGCGGGCCCGCATTGGTTTTGGCCGGCGCCGGGAGTGGCAAAACCCGGGTCATCACCTACCGCATCGCTTATCTGATTCACAACGGTGCCGCGCGCCCCGAGAGCATCCTGGCCGTCACCTTCACCAACAAGGCCGCGCAGGAAATGCGCGAACGCGTTCACGCCTTGCTTGGCCCCTCACGGACGGCAGAACCCCTGATCACAACCTTCCACTCGTTTTGCGTGCGGGTGCTGCGTCGCGAGATCGCGCGTCTCGGGTACAAGCGTGACTTCTCGATCTACGACACTGACGACCAGAGACGTTTGATGAAGCAGATTCTGAAAGACGAGCATCTGTCGGAAAAGGAGTTTGCGCCCCGCGAAGTTCTCAGCCGCATCAGCTACGCCAAGAATCATAATATCCCGGTTAAGACGTATGCCCTGCGTTTTCCGTCGGAAATTGCCGGGGACGTCCAGCACCTCTTTGAGGTCTACGATGGGCGGCTGCGCAAGTCGAATGCGCTGGATTTCGACGACCTGCTGTTAAAGACCGTCGACCTGCTGGAGCGCTTTCCTGAGGTCTGCGACCACTACAGCGACTGGTATCGTTACCTGTTGGTCGACGAGTATCAGGACACCAACCGCACCCAGTACGATCTGCTCCATCTGATGACCGCAAAGCACAAAAACGTTTTTGTTGTCGGCGACGAGGACCAGTCGATTTACAAATTCCGGGGCGCCAACATTCAGAACATCCTGAACTTCGAACGGGACTTCCCCGGGGCCAAAACCATCAAGCTCGAACAGAACTATCGATCGACACAGACCATTCTTGATGTCGCCGGCGCCGTCGTGGCGCATAACACCGAACGGAAGGGAAAGGTGCTGTGGACGAAGAATGAGCGCGGTGACGTGGCTACCTGCCACCGCAGCCCTTCGGCCCGCTCGGAGGCCGAATGGGTAGCGTCGCAAATCCAGGATATACTGCAAGAAAACCCCGAGGATCATGTCGCCATCCTTTACCGGACGAATGCATTATCCCGTAATTTCGAGGACGTCCTGATTCAGCGCGGGATCTCCTATGTAGTGGTAGGAAGCGTCGGTTTCTTCAATCGTATGGAAGTCAAGGACATGCTCGCGTACCTGCGTGTCGTCTGCAATCCCGAAGACGATGTGGCGCTGCTCCGCATCATCAGCACGCCGCCGCGCGGCATCGGCGGCACGACCATCGATCAACTGACCACGGCTGCGGTGGAACGGGGAGTGCCGATCTCGCAGGTGTTGCGCGAGCTGGCGCAGGATCCGCAAAAGGCAGGTCGGGCGCATCGCGCGCTTGCGCGGTTCCAGGAGCTGCTGGACGCCTGGATGGCCAAAGCCGAAAAAACGTCACCGGGAGATCTGCTGGAAGAAATTGTGGAACAGACGGGCTATCTGAAAATGCTTGAAGATCGTGAGACAGCGCAGGAGGCGGCAAGTCGTATCGACAACGTCGAGGAACTGGTGCGCGCCGCCCGTGAGTCCGAAGATCGGGGCGAGACGGTCTTCGAGTTTCTGGACCGCGCTTCCCTCTCTTCCGAACTCGATAAGTTTGATCCGGATGCCCGTGTCGCTCTGCTCACCGTGCACAGTGCCAAGGGGCTGGAGTTTGACGTGGTGTTTCTCGCCGGTCTCGAAGAGGGCTTGTTTCCTCACTCCCAGTCCAGGGATGCCAAGGAGGATTTGGAAGAAGAGCGGCGCCTCTGTTATGTGGGCATGACTCGGGCGCGGCGCAAGCTCTACCTCACATGGGCTCCGTTCCGCCGCAGTTTCGGTCCGGATGCCGGCACGCCTTCCCTGCCCTCGCGCTTCCTAAAGGAAGTCCCGGAAGAGCTGGCCGAAGGGCTAGACACACAGGCGGGCTACATTTTCGAGGAGGACGAGGACTATGAGGATCGGGATGAGGACGAATGCGATTCTTCAGACGACGAGGTGGAGGTAAGAGGCGGAAACTATCCGAAATCGCTGGCAGAGCTTCGCGCCTATGTCCAGAAACAGAACTCCGCCGCTCAACAACAAGGTCCCTCCAAGCCCGGCGCCGCCGGATCAGGCAAATCCCTGCTCATGGCGGGAATGCGCGTGCGTCACCCGCAATTTGGGGATGGGATCATCCTGAACCGTGAGCGTGTAGGGAACGATGTTAAGCTGACCATCACTTTCAGCCGTGTCGGCAGGAAGACTCTGATCGAGAAATACGCTAAACTCCAAGCCTTGTGAGAAACTCAGCGGCAGGCAACGGATTGCCGGTGAGGCAGTTCGGCGGTTGTCGCCAGTTTTAATTATTAGGTTTTATCAGGCATCCTATTTCTGAGGGAGTAGTGGCAATGAATCCAGATGTGCGCGCGTATCTGGCGGAGGCTATCTTACGCGACGGCAGGTCAATCTATATTCGTGCCCTGCAAAGCGATGACCGGCAAGGCCTGCTCGATCTCTTCAACCAATTGAGCCCACGGTCGGTTTATTTTCGATTTTTCCGTTTCAAGCAATGGTTGACCCAAGCGGAACTGGCGCAATTTACCGACTTGGATTTCGACATGGAGGTGGCGCTGATTGCCGCGGTTCGTGAAGGCGACGGGGAACGCATCCTCGGTGTCGGCAGGTACTCCATGCTGCCTGAGAGTGATGGCGCGCGCCAAGCCGAGGTCGCCCTCGCCGTGGCGGATGCTTTCCAGGGGAAGGGAGCGGGGACTCTGCTGCTCGAGCATTTAGCGGTGATCGCGCGGCGCAACGGTATCACGGAGTTCCGGGCCGACGTCCTCGAAGAGAACGCCCGCATGATCGAGGTCTTCACCTCCATCGGCTTCCAGGTGGAACGATGCCGGGATTCGGGTGTAATTCACTTTTCTTTTCCTACTGAACCGACGGCGGAATTTGTTGAGGCACAAATGCGGCGGGAACGGTTGGCGATTGCCGAAAGTGTGCGCTCCTTCCTGAAGCCGAGCGCCATTGCAATTGTCGGCGCTTCGCGCAAGCACGGCACCATCGGGGCGGCATTGCTGGCCAACCTCAGGCGCTGCAACTATCAAGGCACGCTTTACCCGGTGAATCCGGGAGCACAGGAAATCGACGGCATTCCCGCCTTCCCCACCGTGAGCGCCATTCAAAAGCCGGTGGACATGGCGCTCATCGCCGTTCCTGCCGCTGTAGTGGAAGACGCGATCAAGGACTGCGCACGCGCCGGCGTGCGCAGTGTGGTGGTAATCTCCGCAGGGTTCGGTGAGGTATCCGCCGAAGGGCGCCAGACGGAAAAACGACTCAGGCAGCTGGCACGCTCAGCGGGCATGCGCATGGTCGGGCCCAATTGCATGGGCGTCATCAACACTGCGCCGGAAGTCTCCATGAACGCCAACTTCGCGCCTGTGTGGCCGCCCGCCGGCACGATAGGATTGCTGTCGCAAAGCGGCGCTCTCGGCTACGGCATTCTCGACCTCACACCGGATTTGAACATCGGCATCTCTACATTTGTATCGGTCGGCAACAAAGCCGATGTTTCAGTCAATGACTTGCTTGCGTATTGGTCCGAGGATCCGGCGACCCAGGTCATCATGCTCTACCTGGAAAGTTTTGATCAGGCAGGCAAGTTCGCGCGCATGGCGCCCGAGATCGCCCGCCAGAAACCGATCGTGGCGGTCAAATCCGGGCGCTCCACGGCCGGGACCCGCGCGGCTTCCAGCCACTCTGCCGCGCTGGCCAGTTCGGATGTGGCTGTGGACACCTTGTTCGAGCAGTCGGGAATCATCCGCGCCGGCACGGTGGAGCAGTTGCTCGACATCACCCGATTCCTGTCGAGCCAGCCGTTGCCGCCAGGAAAGCGGGTGGGGGCGATCACGAATGCCGGTGGCCCCGGCATTTTGCTTGCCGACGCCTGCGAGATCCAGGGGTTGGTCCTGCCCGAATACGCGCCTGCCACCAAAGAGGCGCTGCGCAAGTTCCTTCCGATGCAGGCAGGGTTGGCCAACCCGATCGATATGATCGCCTCGGCCACGCCGGAACAATACGCGCGCGCGATTGAGATCGCATCCGCCGATCCAAATGTTGACTCGCTGATCCTGATTTACCTGCCGCCGCGGCTGCACTCGCCGGAAGACATGATTAAGGCCATCAAGGCGGCGGTCGAGCGCGTCCCGGCAGAAAAGCCGGTGCTCGGAGTATTTATGTCGGCTCGCGGCGTTCCACCAGTCGTTTGCGACGGTCCGCGCGGGCGAATTCCCTTGTACGGTTTCCCGGAGAACGCGGCCGTGGCTCTCTCGTCCGCCTATCGGTACGCGTCCTGGCGCAAGCGCCCGCAGGGCTCCGTTCTGACACTCGACGCGCGCGCAAAACGCGACATCCGTACCGTGATCGATCGGGTGCTTGCCTCCGCAAACGGCCCGGTGTGGCTCGAGCCCACGGATTTAGCCTTGGTTTTGCAGGCTGCCGGCATTGAGTTCGCGGCCGCAGAAGAGGCTGGGCTGGACGAAGCGCCGGCAGTCGCAGACCGGTTGGGTTATCCTCTGGTCGCCAAAGTGCAGGCTGAGGGTGTAATCCACAAGAGTGATGTCGGCGGAGTCATTCTCGGGCTGAAGTCGCGTGCCGAGGTGGCAGCAGCCATAGCGACCATGAAGGAGCGCATGATGTCGATTGGCGTCGAGTTGCAGCGCGTGCTGTTGCAGCGCGAGATCCGCGGCGGCATCGAAGCCCTCGCCGGCGTCACCGTGGATCCGAACTTCGGCCCCATGTTGGTGTGCGGGCTCGGTGGCGTGCTGGTGGAAGTGATCAAAGATGTGGCCTTCCGGCTGCCGCCCGTAAATGATATCGATGCCGCCGAAATGATCGGCAAGCTGCGCGCCGGTATTCTTCTGGACGGCTATCGCGGGGCGCCTGCAGGCGATCGCAAAGCACTCGCACAGGTGTTGCAGAGAGTTTCGGCTCTTATCGAGATCATTCCCGAGTTGCAGGATTTGGACCTCAATCCCATCAAGGTGCTGGAACCTGGGAGCGGAGCCGTGGTGGTTGACGGACGAATGAGAATCGGCAAATAAGCCGCTGCAGCACGTCGGGCCGCTACGGGCTCCAGGCATCCGGGGGTACTATATCGAAGGAGTGTGCAGCATGTCTCTGTTCCGCAGAAAACCGCTGGATCAACTGCTCGATGAGCGCGGTGACGAAGCACACGGTCTCAAGAAAACACTGACGGCCATCGATCTTATGGCCCTCGGCATCGGGGGCATCATCGGTGCCGGGATCTTCGCGGTCCTGGGCTCCGCAACCTCCGGAGGCAGCGGCGTGCCGCCCGCCGGCCCCGCCGTAACCGTTTCGATCCTGCTGACGGCGATTGCATGCGGCTTCTGTGCGCTCTGCTACGCCGAGTTTGCCAGCCTAGTACCCATTGCGGGATCGGCCTACACCTATAGCTACGCTACTCTTGGCGAACTGGTGGCCTGGATCATCGGCTGGGACCTCATTCTGGAATACGCGGTCGGAAACATCGCCGTGGCAATTTCATGGGCTGCCTACTTCCGCCAGCTGATGCAGGGACTCGGCCTCAATATTCCCGCCTGGATGGCCTCCGATTACCGCTCCGCGGCGATGGCCGCCAAGGCGGTAGCCGAAAACGGTGTTTCATCTCTCGGCCCGGAAGCGAGCATCGCCTATCAGGCATTTCAGTCGCACCCGACGTTGTTCGGCATCCCGATCGTCTGCAACCTGCTCTCCGTTCTCATCACCGCCTTTATCACCTGGATTCTCGTGATCGGCATCAAGGAGTCCGCGCGCTTCAACAACGTGATCGTGGTCTTGAAAGTGATCACGTTGTTGTTTTTCATCGGTGTGGGGGCGGTCTATGTGAAGCCCGCCAACTGGCATCCGTTCTTCCCAGGAGGAATTCACGGCGTCTGGACCGGGGCCTCCCTGATTTTCTTTGCCTACATCGGTTTTGACGCCGTCTCAACTGCGGCCGAGGAGTGCAAAGACCCGGGGCGCGATATGCCGAGGGGCATCATCGGATCGCTCATCATCTGCACAGTGCTTTACATCGCCGCCGCAGCAGTCTTGACCGGAATGATTCCCTTCACCAAGATCGCCGGGACGGCCGACCCTCTGGCCGCAGCGCTGCACTATGTCCAGCAGGATTGGGCCGCGGGCCTTCTGGCTTTCGGTGCCGTGATCGCCATGACGGCGGTGCTGCTGGTGTTTCAGCTGGGCCAGCCGCGTATCCTGATGAGCATGTCGCGCGACGGCCTGCTGGGCCCGTGGTTCCGGAAGATTCACCCGAAATATCGGACACCTCACGTCACCACAATTCTCACGGGTATTTTCGTCGCCTTCTTTTCCGCAATCGCCAACATCGACGAAATCGTGCAGCTCACCAACATCGGCACCCTGTTCGCCTTCGTGCTGGTTTGTATCGGAATTTTGATCTTGCGCAAGAGAGAACCGGACCGCCCGCGCAAATTCAGAGTGCCGTTGGTGCCGCTCGTTCCCTCGCTCGGCATCGCGATGTGCGTGTTCCTGATGTCGGGTTTGCCGCTCCTGACCTGGATCCGTTTTGTTCTATGGCTGATATCCGGCCTGGCGATCTATTTCCTCTACGGTGTCCGCAAGAGTCGCCTGGCGCAGAATTCTGCGCCCGGAGCGAAAAGATAACTTCTAAGGCTCGGAGGCTCGAAGATTCGAAGACTCCATCAAACTTGCCGATGTTCAAGCCTCTAAGTCATACCGGCCTAAACCGCTCGATCTCCATTTTCTTGCGTCTGCCAAATGACAGGCGGAGGGGATCCGGCAGCAGAACGGCAGGATGCCCTGATCTTGCGCCTTACTTCTTTTCCACCAGATCGTAGACCCGCACGTAATCCACCAGGAAGTGGTCAGGCAACTCGGCCTTGAGGATGTCGCCTCCCCATGAACCGATTTCATCGCTCAGGAGCATGTATTCGGGAACCTGGCACACTCCGCCGGCCGCTGTGTGCCATGTTTCCCGGCCGTCTATGAAGAACACGTATTCATCCGGCTTCCACCAGAGACCGAATGTGTGAAAACCGTTCATGATACCCGGGACTTGTACGACATTCCCCTCTGTCTTGTGATCCGGCCCGTACCCATCCCAGTGGAATGTGTGCTGCACACTGTCATCCAGCCAGGGTTTTCCCATGATGTCGATTTCCGTGCCATCCTGGCAGTCATGTTTTTCTTGCAGGCACAAGCAGGCTGCGGAGGGTGCGCAGGTTCATCAGGTCCTCCTTCATATCTTCGCCCTTGGGCGTTTCCAGGATTTTCGGCACAGCAGCGAAACGGCGATCGTTGACGAGGCAGCGGAAGGCTTCAAGGCCGATGCGTCCCCGACCGATGTGCGTGTGGCGATCCACGCGAGAGCCCAGGGTTTTCAGGCAATCGTTCAAGTGGAAGGCGCGGATCCTTTTGGTGCCGATCAGCCGGTCGAACTCGCGAAGCGTTTTGCGGTACCCTGATTCTGTGCTGATGTCGTAACCCGAGGCGAAGAGGTGGCAGGTGTCCAGGCAAAACCCGATACGTCCGGCGTCGCGCACGCCCTCGAGTATGGCAGCCAGCTGCAGGAAACTGTGGCCGATGGAACTTCCCTGTCCCGCCGTGTTTTCCAGTAGAATTGACACCGGCGGGGGGACACGATCCAATGCATGGTTGAGTGCCGCCGTAACAGCAGCGATCCCTGCAGCCTCCCCTGATCCGCGGTGGGCGCCCGGGTGCAGGATGACCGCAGGGACTCCCAGGAAGCTGGCGCGCTCCAACTCCTGAACAAATGCCTCGATCGATTGCTGATACAAGGAGGCGTCGGGAGAGGCAAGGTTGATCAAGTAACTGATGTGGCCAAGCACGGGAGCGATCCGGCTCTCCTCTTGCGCTTCCGCATACAGTCTTTTATCCTTTTCCGTAAGCGGCTTCGCTTTCCACTGGTTGCTGCTTTTTAAAAAGATCTGGAGTGTGCGGCAACCGGCCCGCAGGCCGCGCTCAAAGGCAAGATGAATGCCTCCGGCGATCGACATGTGAGCGCCGACAAGAAGTTCGCCAGACATAGATTTTTCCCAGTTTATGATATCATGGGATCTACAATTCCCAGATGCGAGCTGCCTATGCCCAATGACCATCATATACTCCTGCTAGGAATGACCGAACAGGCTCTGGCGCTGAACCATTTCATCCAGGTGGGCTGTCGGACAACCTTGGCGCCGGTGCTCAGCCAAGGGATCGAAGGCTTGAATGACCCCGAATTGGACGTTATCTACCTTCAGCCTACGGATGATTCACGCGCAATTGAGGAACTTCGGCAGACGCTGAGCTATCGGCCCGATGTGGCGATCGTGCTGGTTTGTACCCAAGCCTCGATGCACCTGACGCTTGAAGCCTGGCGCGCAGGCGCATCGGACATCCTTTTCCCTCCAGTGACACCGGACTCTCTGAGTGAAAGCCTGCAGCGAGCAGTGGCCGGCACACTGGACCGCCGGACACAGAAGGACGAAGACGTCCAGGCCAGATTCCGTTACCTCGACGACGCGGGGAAGGAGCGGTGGGCTCCCATCGTCGCGCCCAAGTTCACCATCGGGCGCAGTTCCAACAACAATCTAGTGCTGCCCAAGCATTACGTCTCACGAACTCAGGCCGAGGTTTTTCTACAGGACGGAGATTACATGCTGCGCGACCTCGGCAGCAAACACGGAACGTTCGTCAACGGGGCCCGGATTGAACAGGTGGTTCTCAACCATGGCGACCGGATCCGTGTGGGCGGCTTACAGGGGGAGCCTCTCACCTTTCAAAAGGGTGATCTCCTCCAGTCGCTTCTCGCCGGCAGCGGATCCAAGGCCGATTCCGGAATGACGGTGCACGGCTTCCGTGAAATGGGCATGCTGCTGTCGACATTCCAGGCTCTGAGCTCTATTCCGCTCCTGGACGACCTGCTGAATCTCGTCGTGGATACGGCCATTGAGCTGACCGGGGCGGAACGCGGCTTCATCATGCTCAAGGAGCATGACGGCACGCTGAGTTTTCGCTGTGCCCGGAATGCCAACAAGCAGTCCATGGACGGGGCTTCGTTCCAGACCAGCCGGCGCGTTCCTGACGAGGTCTACCAAACGGGCAAGCGCATCGTCATTAATGACCTCGAACTCGGGAATGAATCCGAGAGCCATACCTCCACACGAAGGTTGGGGGTGCGGAGCATCTCGTGTGTGCCGCTGCGCTATCTTCCCTTCCGCGATTCCGGAGGGCTTTCCGGTATCGCCACTATGGAGACCATCGGAGTTCTGTACGTCGATAGCGCCAGCGTCGGCGGCGGCATGTCGCCGGCCCAGATCGACGCGTTCGACACCCTGGCTTCCGAAGCTGCCATGGCCATCGCCCACGCCCGGCTCTACAAGGAATCCAGAGAGAAGCAGAAGCTTGAAGAAGACCTGGCGACTGCGCGTGAGATCCAGCAGGCCCTGCTGCCCCCGCCGGATAAGACGTTGCCGTTCGTTTCAGCCTGCAGCTTGAACCTCCCCTGTCGCGAGGTGGGCGGCGACTACTTCGATTACTTCGACATGGAAGGAGGACGGCTCGGCTTCGCCCTCGGGGATGTCGCCGGCAAGGGAATGCCTGCAGCACTTCTCGCCGCTATGCTCCAGGGAATCTTTTGCGCCCAGACCTTGCTCAATCTTCCGCTGCCCAGCATGATCAGCAACGTCAATTGCAGCCTGGCCAGGCGCCAGACCGGAAGCCGTTTTGTGACCTTCTTCTTCGGCATTCTTGATGCTGAAGGGAACTGCACCTATACCAATGCCGGCCACAACCCGCCCTGCCTGATCCGCGCCAGCGGCACCCTGCAGGAGCTCACAGAAGGAGGCATGGTGCTCGGGCTCTTTCCCCAGGCGCAATATGAGTCAAGAACCGTCAAACTGGAACCGGGAGACCACCTGGTTCTCTTCACGGATGGGGTGCTGGAGGCACGCAATACGGCAGGCGAGGAGTTTGGTGAAGAGAGGATGGGCAAGCTTCTGCGGCAAAATGCACGGGCCAGCGCCGCCACCATTTTGCGCTGCCTGAAGGAGCAGGTGGCTGCATTCTCCGCCAATACCCCGCAACACGACGACATCACCATGATGGTCCTGGGGTACCGCGAAGCAGCCCAGGACTAATTTCAAACGGAAGTCCGGTTTCAGATCACCGTGCCGCTGGCAATGACCGCGCCTTTGGGCACGACGATAATGCCATCCCGGATGTTGTAGCTCTCTTCGTTCCGCTCCTGCAGGTTGTGCGCGTTGATGATGGAAACGTTGTCGCCGATACGCACATTTTTGTCGAGGATGGCATTAATGATCGTGCAGTTGTTCCCAATAGCGACACTGGGGATTCCGCGCTCGCCATGGGCTGAGATTTCTTCGCTGGTTTCGTAATAATCTGCACCCATGATGATCGAGTTTTTGATGGTCGTCCCACTTCCGATCCGGCTGCGAACCCCCACGATGGAGCGCCGGATGTCGGCACCGTTAAGAATGCAGCCATCGGCGATGATGGACTGGTGCAGCGTACAATTATTCAATTTGGAGCTCGGCAGGTTTCGAGGGCGGGTGTAGATCGGCGTGCGTCCTTCATAGAAGTTGAAGCGTGGGTAACTCGACGTGAGCGCCAGGTTGGCTTCATAGAAAGATCGTATCGTTCCGATATCGGTCCAGTATCCGTCGAAAAGATGTGCAAACACTTTGCATTTTTTGACGGCCTCCGGAATCAGATCCTTGCCGAAATCGAGGGCTTCGGATTCCTTCAGCAGTTCGACCAGAAACTCCTTGCGAAAGGCATAGATGCCCATGTTCGCCAGATAATCGCGGCCGTCGTCCAGATTGCGGCGGCCTGGCAGCTGGCATCGCAGCTCAGGCAGGGACTCAGGGCCCGGCTTCTCGTGGAATGCGATCACATGCCCGTCATTCTGCACCTTCATGATACCCAGCCCCGAAGTCTCTGATTCCCGGACAGGGATGCCGGCAACCGTGATATCCGCGCGCCTCTCCTGGTGGAAGCGGATTACCTCGCGAAAGTCCATCTGGTAGAGCTGGTCGCCCGAAAGGATCACGATGTAGCGTACATCGTAGGGCGCAAAATGCTTGATGCTCTGCCGGACAGCATCGGCCGTGCCCTGGAACCAATCCGGGTTATCCGGAGTCTGCTCGGCGGCGAGAATATCAACGAATCCCTCGCTGAACATATCGAACTTGTAAGTGTGGACGATGTGCTGGTTGAGCGACGCTGAGTTGAACTGGGTGAGTACAAATATGCGATTGATGTCTGAATTAAGGCAATTGCTGATTGGGATGTCGATGATCCGATATTTCCCGCCCAGCGGGACGGCGGGCTTGCTTCGGAATTTCGTCAGAGGATAGAGCCGTTGTCCCCGGCCACCGCCCAGCACCAATGCCAACGCATCCAGCATGATCGCCCCTTTCCCTTGTGACGAGGGATTATACCAGTTTCTCGCGCATGCAAAACGCCGGGGCCTAAAGAAACTATTACATCGGATATTAACAGGTCAACACAGAGGTCGCAGAGAAAGTGATTGCCTGGAGTCATTCCTCCAGAAGATCTCTGCAGCTTTTTGGTTTTCTCTGTGGCCTCTGCGTTAAGCTTTTTGATGCGGGTTTGGTAGTCCCTGGAGCCGGGATTGGATTCGGCAGGCATCGCTTAAGGCATGAGCCGCAGCCTTGAAGATAGCCTCGAGAGCAGGCAGCCCGCCGACGCCATACAGGAGTTCGATGTGAAGATTGAGGCGAGCCTGAGCGACAAAAGCGCGCCAGAATTTCTCTACCTCGACAGAGTCCGGGCCGCCAAGGGGCGATGCCTGCGCGCGCACGTGGTAGACCAGGCATGGATGCCCCGTAATCTCGACCACTGCCCGGGCCAAGTGGTCTTCTACCGGTGCGCAGCAGTGGCCCAAGCGGAGAATTCCTTGTTTGTCTCCGAGCGCCTTATCCAGGGCAAAGCCCAAGCAGAAGCCGACTTCCTCCATCAAAGCGTTCGGCCGGGCTTCATCGAAGCGGCATTGGACTTCGAGATCGAAAACTCCATGCCGGGCAAACAGAGCGAGCAGGTGATCAAGAATAGGCACACCGGTCTGCACGATGCCGCTGCCGCTGCCTTCGAGATCGAACACGATTTTCACTTCCGTTTGATCTGTGGTGCGTACGACGTTAGCTCTGCGCGCGCTCATGGGAAACCCTCATGCGTATTTATGTCTTCCAAAGGAGATCGTAGTTGTGCACTGGAGTCCAAAACGGCAACGGTGACGAATTCGGCGACTGCTCATCACTCCTATGCTCGCAGCTCTGCATGCCACTCCTGGCATGAATCTGGGTGCCGGTGCAACCAGTACGGGTTATGCCCTGGTCGCCTGATCATCCCGGGCGAGGGCTGATTTCAAAGCGGCTTCCATGACCTCCTCCAGCGGCGGAGTACCGCACCAGAGGCATTGCTGCTTCCAGGCCTGCCCGAGGAACATTTCGCTCCCTGCAATGGTCCGGCAGCCACGCTGGGCCGCGTCCTTCAGCAATCGAGTCTCGGAAGGATTATAGACAAGATCGTAAACCCATTCGCCCGTGAGAGCGCTCGCCGGCAAGGGAGATCGATCGGATTCAGGAAACATCCCTATGGGCGTTGCATTGACCAGAAGATCCCAGCGGAGGCCTTCTAACTTTGCCCAGGACGCATATTCCGCTTGAAACTTCTCGGCCAGGCCTCGCGCCTTGGCTTCATCGCGCGCCACGACACAAACGCTGGCCCCCTCGGTGCGCAGAGCATGAATCACCGCTCGTGCGGCGCCGCCTGCCCCCAACACAACGGCTCGCATCTTTCCAGGATGTGCGCGGCGTTTGAGCGGGCGCAGAAATCCTTCGACGTCGGTGTTCTCGCCATGCCATTGGTTCAGCTTGAGGATCAACGTGTTGACCGCCCCCGTCTGCTCTGCCGCAACCGAGACACTGCGTGCAATCGCATGGGCTGCTTCTTTGTAGGGAATGGTCACGGCGACGCCCTGCAGTGGAACGGCAGCGTGAAACCGGAGAAAATCGTCGAAGTCCGCAGCTTCCAGGGGGAGCAGTATTGCATCGGCACCGCGTGCGGCAAATGCAGCGTTATGAATCTGGGGTGAAAGCGAATGGTTCAGGGGTTTTCCGAGTACGCCGTAAAGCCGGGTTTCGTCCGAAATGGCGCGGACGCGATACAGACCCGTGAGCACATCGGCGGGAAGTTGGCCATCAGCCGTTGCTTCTCCGCCCGGCAGGCTGGCGAAGGTCATCCAGGATCCCCAACCGGGTCCGAGAATCCTGCTGGGCAATCCCTCGCGTCCCATAGCAAGTGCGCACAGCTTCAGGTCCCTTTCCCGGGCGCGTCCCAGCAGTTTCGCAACTTGCAGGTTGTCGGCAAGGCTGCGGGCACGCACGGCAATCTTGAGAATTCCTGCGCCTGAACCGGCCATGGTTTCCAGGAGCTCCTCCAGATTGGAGGGAGTCTCTTCAAAATTGTGACAGGAGAGGATCACCCGATCGTTCGGCACGCTTTGCAGGACTACCTTCCAGAAAGCAGAAAACTCCACATCCACATAGTCTGCCCCGTGCCTGGCCGCCTGCAGGATGGTCTCCAGCCGCTGCCGCTCCGAGCCGACGTACGTCCCTCCTTCCTGGCGGGAACGCAAAGTAAAGATCACGGGTCGAGGTTTGGCGCGCAGAAGAAGATCAAGGTCCAGATCTTGGATGAAATCGGCGCGAATTTCCACCAGGTCGGCCCACTCGGCCGCTCGCGCCGCCGATTCAGCCGCCTTCGCCGAAGTGGACTCGCAGATGGAAACACAGATCTGTGCACACATCAGAAGGAACCCGCCGCGAAGAAACGCCGCTTTGCTCTCATAGCCGATGGAGGCGCTGGGCCGCGATAAAAGACAAGCCGCGCTCCGTCAACGCCCAGGCGGTCTTGTTGGCGGCATCGAACTTATCCAGGAAATTTCGAGCCAGGTGATCCCAATCGCCCGAATCGATAACCTCCTGCTTGTCGCGGAAGTAGTCCAGGATATCAGACGGGTGCGGGCGGACTCCATCCACCTCCGGATCTCCGCCTTCGTGCTTGGCTGAAATGTTGGCAATGTGATCGGCGATCTCAAGCAACTCGTTCCTGCGATTGTAGGGTTGGCGCACGATGCTCTTGTACGTTTCCGTGATGTGGTGCTCGAACCTTACCAGGTCTTCAAAACCAAGCGCCTTGCGGAACTGAGCGGTAATCTCCATGGTCTCGTTGTTGATGGAGTTGCTCCAGTTGAAGCCGATCAGAGGGGTGCTGCCGTCACTCCTTGAAAACAGCCGGGCGCCCGCCAGAGTCCAGAGGGCCGCATACGGGTTGTCGTTGCCCATGAAGACGGAGATCTTGAACTCGATATCTACACCGAGGCGATAGAGCAGGTATCCGGCCAGAACCGTGCCGGGATTGATATTGAGTACCTGGCGCACACCGTAATGGGTGTAGTAATAGAGGAACTCGTCAACCCATTGCAGCACGTGATCATTAGGCTGGCCAACGCCGCCGAAATACCCGGTAATGGTCGCCGGTCCTCCCAGGTGGATGTTCGAACCGTCCGTGCCCTTGGTGTCCAGCGTCTCGACAAAGCTGGCGCCGATGATCTTCATGGCCGCAATGAAGGCGGGCAGGTCCCCATCCGCCTCCTGTTCCTTCATGTTGCGCACGCAGATGAAGCGACCGGGCATGAGCGCACCCTGGGCTATGGCGCACTCGGCCGCGGAGATTACCCATGGGAAGTACTGCGAAGCGCTGACCTCGAGCGTTACCGCAAAGTCGTCCTTAAAACGAGTGGATGCAGCGCGATCGCCAAGAACTTTGCGCCTGTACTCCTGGATGCTGATGAAAGCGCCCCGGTCACGCTGTGCTTCGAGCCAGCGCAACGGCTCGAGATATTCGGGTTTAACCTCGCGGACGCGCCGAAGCAAGGCGGTCAGTTCGCCGGCTTGCGCGGCCTTACGGTTGATCTCAGCCGGCGTGCCGTGCCGGGCCACGACATCCAGCAAGTCGCGAATAACGCGGGTATTGGGATCAAGCAGCATGGCGTTAATCTCTTCCAATCGTTCCTGGGGAATTTTCAGCAGTTGCTGGATCGGCTGTTCCATGGAGTATCTCCTCGAAGCAGTTCAAAAATGACATTGCGAATATTGCAGACGCATGATTCTACCATCAGTGCTGAGTACTGAGTACTGAGTACTGAGTGAAAAAATCATTTCAAACTCAGTACTCAGAACTCAGCACTTTTTCTGCGATTCAGACAGTGGGGAAAAAACCTAGCCACGAATAGCACGAATAGAACGAAAGGAGAAAGGAGAAAGGAACCACCAAGGGAGTGCGATTTTGCCTCCTCCCCATGGCGGCCTCCGGCCAACATGGGGAGGAGGCGAAATCGCAGGTTATCGGCGAGCTCTGCGATAAGGTCTTTTTGTTACGGCTATGGCTATTCGTGCCATTCGTGGCTGCTTTTAGCTTTTACTGTCTGAATCACAGAGCACTTTTGCAAGAAGGTTGACATTCCCTGGGACGGGTGATATCAACGGCCATCGTCATGGATGCCCTGTGACTTAATACAAGTAATAAAGTTGTTTGGAGGAGCTATGACCGAAAGAAAACCCGCGACGCTGCCATCTCTCTTTAAAAAAGTCGCCGACGGGACACCGCTCAGCATGCTCACCTGTTATGACTTCCCGACGGCCGTGATGCAGGATCGCGCCGGCATCGACATCATCCTCGTGGGCGACAGCCTGGGCATGACCATGCTGGGCTATGAGAGCACTCTGCCCGTAACGATGGATGACATGATCCGCCATGCGCAGGCGGTGCGGCGGGGGTCGTCGAACGCCTGGTTGATCGGAGACATGCCTTACATGACCTACCAGCCCAGCATCGAATGCGCGATCCGCAATGCCGGCCGCTTCATGGCCGAGGCAGGATGCAATGCCGTCAAGCTCGAGGGCGGCGTGGAGATGGCCGACCGCATTGCCGCTCTGGTGCGCTGCGGGATTCCGACCATGGGCCACCTGGGTCTCACCCCTCAGAGTGCCGGTGCGCAGGGAGGCTTCCGCGTCCAGGGCAAAGGCGCACTCCAGGCAAAGAAAATCGTCGACGATGCCAAAGCACTGGAAGAGGCCGGAGCCTATTCCATCCTGCTCGAGATGGTTCCCGACCGGGTCTGCAAAGTGATCACCGAGCGCGTCAAGAATTGCTTCATCATAAGCCTCGGTTCTGGCCCTGATGCCCACGGCCAGCTCCTGATCTATCACGACATGTTCGGCCTCTACCCCAGATTCAAGCCCCGCATGGCCAAGGTTTTTGCTGATGCCGGCAAAGTCATCCAGGAAGGGCTCCAGCAGTATGTCAGCGAGGTTATCGGCCGAAGTTTTCCGCAGCCTGAGAACTGGTTCCAGATGCCGGAAGATGAATTTCAGCATTTCTGCGAATTGCTGAAATAATACTGCCCTCGCAAAACCTCAAGGCAGAGGACGCGGAGAAACTTGAGCGCCCTGAACTCTCCGCGCCCTCCCGTTGGATTTTGCATTTGGCCCCTGACCAAATCCGAGAGGAACCGAGAATGCCTCACGACCCTACCAAGATGGCGGATTGGCAGATTGCACAAGAGGCTGAAAAGAACATGCCCTCTCCCGCCGCCTGGAGAGAAAGGCTGGGCCTGCAGGAAGATGAAATCCTCCCCATGGGCAGAGTCAGCAAGCTCCATTTTTTGAAGATCATCGAACGCCTTAAAGACCGGCCTAACGGCAAGCTCGTGGAAGTGACGGCCATTACCCCCACACCCCTGGGCGAAGGAAAAACTACGACATCTCTTGGCCTGATCCAGGGTTTGGGAAGACTGGGCAAGAATGTGGGCGGGTGCCTGCGCCAGCCATCCGGCGGCCCGACCATGAACATCAAGGGAACAGCCGCCGGCGGCGGCAATGCGCTTTTGATCCCCATGGCTGAGTTCTCCCTTGGGCTCACAGGGGACCTCAACGACATCACAAATGCCCACAACCT
>JBGQNR010000045.1:0-32564 GCA_041501225.1 Acidobacteriota bacterium | reverse complement strand
GGCGCGGGGGCATCTGCGGTGTTGGCGCTCCTCGACGATATACAGAGACATCGCCTGCGTCGCGCCGCCTGGCATCTGCCCCCGCGGCGCTCGGAACGCGGCCCCTCCTAATTCTCGGACGGGCTCCTAGGGTTTTAATCCGAGTTTATCGTTGCCCGCCTCCTTTTCTTTCTGCTTTATGTAGCCTTCCTCTTGTGTTAGTACTGAGTGGTCGGAGCTATTCATTGGCTGGGTATCCTCCGGGGAAAGGCGGAAGGTACGCTTTTGTCGTAGGGAGCGGCCTAATTTGAACACCGGTAAGCTCCGTGCTGCGGCCTCCCGGCCTGGAAGCAACGAGCGATGCACTCGGCAGGGTTACAAAGTCCAGGAATTGACCGATAGTGTACAAAGGGGGCTTAACACCCCGAACATCAACCAATGCAATGCCAAGGGTGATCCCAGGCAAAAGGTCCTGGTAGACCACTTGGAATGGAGGTTGACGAAGAGCGGGGCCCGTCCGCAGGCGTGAGAGAGGAACAAGGTGAGGGGGCCTCTGAGTGCTTGTGGGCGGGTCCCTGTTTTGGTCTGTGCATCCGCAAGGAGTTCAGGCCCCTGACTGTTCGCAGGCGTCTGCCGCTTCCTTGATCTGGTTCCGATAAATCCGACGCAGGCGCGTGAAGAAATCGTCGTAGCGACCGCTGCGAAAATCCGGGAACGACCAAGGGAAAGCGTGCCAAAAACCCCCTGAAAAATGGAGGGTCACTTCACCATAGATCCCATCTGCCAGCAGAATTCTGTGATAGAAGTTTTTCGTTGAAGCCAGCACGATTTTAGATTCATCCAGGTAGCCGGGATCCAGGTTTACCGGCCGTCGCATTCTGCCATACTCTTCCGCAAAAGCCGCTTCCAACTCATTGGTCATTCTCTTGATCGATGAAATCTCCACGGGCATAACAAGCGTGGCAAAGGATAAAAAATAACGCGTGATCGGGCTGCCCATTTCTTCGTCATAGTAGTGCGTCAGATCGAAGGGATAGGAATCGCTTCGGAGATCGACGGCGCCGAAGGCGGATGCAAGCCGTTTTTGGACTTCCGGCATGATTTCCGGCAATGAAGTGAGAATTCCACTGAACAGTTTCACCCGCAGTGGTGTGTTGATCGTTCCCATATTGAGCGAATCCACCGTCACTGCTTTTGGACGCCGCTAATCGGACCGTCCACTTTCAACTGCCGCTTTCCGGCCGATACCGGTACCCGGGCATCACAGGTCCGAATATCTCGTCGGATCCGGCACACCGGCCTCCAGGAAACCGCGGCGCCGCAAAATGCAGGCATCGCAATTGCCGCAAGCTAGACCCTGCGGCGTGGGATCGTAGCAGCTGTGCGTGAGTGAGAAATCGACGCCGGCTTCACAACCTGCCTGGATAATCTCGGCTTTGCCCATATGCACGAGGGGTGCATGGATGCGGTAGCGAGCCTTGCCTTCCACCCCAGCCTTGGTAGCAAGCTGGGCCAGCCGCTCGAACTGTTCGAGGAAGCCCGGCCTGCAATCAGGGTATCCCGAGTAATCAACGACATTGGCTCCGATAAAAATATCTTGCGCCTGCAAGATCTCGCACCAGCCCAGGGCGAAGCTGAGGAAAATCGTGTTGCGTGCGGGCACGTAGGTGATCGGAATCTCCATGGGCACCCTTTCTGCAGGCCTCTTCTTAGGAACATCCAGATCGGCGGTGAGCGCGGAGCCGCCGAAGGCACGCAGATCGATCTTGACTACGATGTGCTGCTGAGCGCTCAGGGAAGCTACCACACTGCGAGCGGCTGCAAGCTCGCAGTGATGACGCTGCCCATAATCGAAGGTCAGGGCATAAATCTCGAACCCGTCTTTACGGGCCAGCGCTAGCGTGGTGCTCGAGTCGATGCCGCCGCTGACTAGCACCACCGCCTTAGTGCCTGGGGTGACTGGCATAACGCTCTCACGATTCCTTTGGGCGCCCAGACCCTGCGGCTCAAGGACTCGGAGGACCAATCCTTCACGACTAATTCTAAGGTATTAGCGTCGCCGAGTCTTGGTGGCTCCACGATCCGGGCCATATGCTAAACTATTAGATTTTCGAGGGAATCATGCTTCAAATCAAGGGCCTGGGCAAGGCTTTCCGCGGCGACTGGCTCTTCCGCGCTCTGGATTTTCAGATCAACGACCGCGACCGTATCGGACTGGTAGGGGACAATGGAACCGGCAAATCCACCCTGATGAAGATGCTGGCGGACTTGCTCCCTCCCGATGATGGAGAAATCATCGGCTCCAGGGAATTGAGCTTCGGCTATTTGCCCCAGGATGGGCTCTTCGCGCACGAACGGACTGTGTTCGAGGAGGCGCTGTCGGTTTTTGAGGAATTGCGCGGCCTGGAAGCGGAGTGCCGCCGGCTCGAGCATCAATTGACCGACATGCCTCACTCTGCTCCCGAATACGAAAATACCTCGGAACGCTACTCCGCGCTTACCCAGCAGTTTCACCTCCAAGGAGGCTACTCACTCGAAGCCAAGGTGGGCAGTGTCCTGAACGGCCTCGGATTCTCCCAGGCCGACTGGTCTCGTCAGTGCTCGGAATTCAGCGGCGGCTGGCAGATGAGGATTGCGCTGGCGAAGCTGCTGCTCCAGCAACCGAGCCTTCTGCTGCTGGATGAGCCGACGAATCACCTCGACCTTGAATCGCGCAATTGGCTCGAAGAATACATCCAGAATTACCCGCATGCCCTGGTACTCGTATCTCACGACCGCTACTTTCTCGATGCTACGATCCAGCGGGTCCTGGAGATTCGCAACCGGACGGTTCATTTTTATAAAGGGAACTATCAGGACTTCCTGCGCCAGAGAGAGGAGAGGATCGTGCAACTGGTGGCGGCCTACGAAGCTCAGCAGCAGGAGATCGCGCGCATAAAGGCGTTTGCCGACAAGTTCCGTTACAAGGCAACCAAGGCAGCCCAGGTTCAGAGCCGCCTCAAAGATCTCGAGCGCATGGAGCGCATCGAGCTGCCGCCGGAAGCCAAGCCGATTCACCTTAGATTTCCGGAAGGGCCCAGGACCGGGAGAGTGGTCCTTGAATTAACGGAGGTTTCAGCCGGATACGGCGAAACCGCTGTCTTCCGAAACCTGAATTTGATATTGGAGAAGGGGGATCGCATTGCACTCGTGGGCCCCAACGGTGCGGGCAAGTCCACTTTGATGAAAATTCTCGCCGGACGATTGCCTTTGATGACGGGAGAGCGACGGGAAGGGAAAAACGTTCAGGTGTCCTTTTTCTCACAAGATCAGGATGATCTGCTCACATCCGGAAAGACGGTCTGGCAAGAGGTTTATGAGGTCGCCCCCAACTATATCGTGCCTCAACTGCGCACCTTGCTCGGCTGTTTTCTCTTTTCGGGAGACTCCGTCGAGAAATCCGTCTCCGTTCTCAGCGGCGGAGAGCGCAGCCGCCTGGTGCTATGCAAGCTTTTGCTGTCACCCGCCAATTGTCTGCTTCTGGATGAGCCCACCAATCATCTCGACATCCGATCCAAGGACATTCTGATGGATTCGCTGCGCGAGTATGGCGGCACGCTCGTGTTTGTAAGCCATGACCGCTATTTTCTGGACGGACTGGAAACCAATGTACTCGTGGTAGTTAATGGCACAACGATCCTGTATCTTGGGAACTATGTGGATTTTTTTTATAAAAAGAAGGCTGAGGCCGAAGCCGCGCAGGAGCCCCAAGGCGTGCCCGAAGCAGGCGGACGGCAAGGCGGCAACCGCGGTTCCCGCGAGCGCTCCAAAAAGAAGGTCAATCCCTATAAGATTCAGCAGCTGACGGAGAAAATCGAAAAAGTAGAGTCATCCATCCACACCCATGAGACACGCATCGCCGCCCTGTCGCAAAGGCTGGCTTCCGAAGATCTTTACCGCGATTACACGCTGTTCCGAGCCACCATGGAGGAACATGAACAGCTCCAGGAGGAGCTGACCCGCTTCATGCAGGAATGGGAAAACCTGCAAGCCGAGCTCATGCAAATGACGAATGACGATTGACAAATGACGGATGACGAATGACGATGGATGGGCAACTGGATCGAGATGTTTTGCGACGTCAAGGAAAGTTGTAGACGTATCGCCGCGACTTGGGACAAAATTGTATTTCACTTGCCAATCAATGAAATGTGTTTGATTCCTGCTTGAAGTGTCTGGACCGCACTGCCGGGGATGTGTATCATATTATTGATTCCCGTCCTTGCCGGTCTTCTCCATAACAGTGTATTTGAGGAGGAAAATGAGCAGAAAGTATCGTCAACATGGCTATCAGGATGATGACCGCGAGCGGAAACCGAAACCGCCGCCGCGGCCGAAGGGTGCCGGAGCCCGCATCGAAACGCGATTCCACTTGATCACCCGCTGCAATAACTGTGCTGCGGAGATTCAGGTCAACGATAAGATTGAAATGACGGATCGCTGCAAGAATTGCGGGACGGATCTGCACACCTGCCGGAATTGCCTGAACTTTGATCCTGCGGCGCGCAATGAATGCATCAAGCCTGTGGAAGCGCGCGTAACCAACAAGAGCGCCAATAATCTCTGTCCCTTTTTTGAAGCCAAAGTTCTGGTGGAAAAGCAGGGAAGCGGCGCTGCCCCTGCCAAGCCCGAAAACAGCCACAGACAGGCGTTTCTGGATCTCTTCAAGCGTTAGAGAGCAAAGTCGCGCCTGGTTGGAGGGCTTGCGCATGCCGCCCGACACAGGAGCCTGATTCTACCGCTCTATCCTGTCGACCCATACGGACAGGACCCAGGTCACTCTCAATTCAAGAGCCTACCGATGCAGCCGGAATTCATGCTCGAGGTTTGTTCGCCGGTCTTGGGTGAGGTTTTCGTGTTACCGGCATCTAGAACCGCTTGAAGTTCCAGCGCATGGTCAGGTCCACACGGTTCCAATCCGGGCGTCCTGCCGATCGGACATGGTTAGTGGTGAAGTTGACGACGAAGTCCGTGCCTGGAACGCAGCGCGGAACTTTGATCTGGGCCGATAGCCCGAGGCGGGCCGCCATCTGACCGAATGCCGGCAAGCTGCCGCTTTGATGGCGGATGTCGAGCGCCGGCGCCAGTGACAGTTTTTCTCCCCACATATTAACGTGCGTATCCAACCGCAGGCTGGAAACAGAGACCTCCTGCCGGATGCTTGGCTGCTGCATCGTGCTCGTTTCATAGCGTGCGTGCAGCTGGCGTCCTTTGCGAATCTCGATGGTCGCATCGCCAGTGAGCACGGTGCGCTGCCACAAAGGGCTCGAAGAATGGGCCTCCGTGCGCTGGGCGTGGAGCAGCGTCATGCTGGCATTGACCTTGCGAACTGACTTGGCGACCGAAAGCCGATAACCAATCTCTTCCTCCTGCCTGCCCGCTGCCGTCTGCCGGCGCCAGGTTTGTGATGCCGAAAACTGGGGCAGCCGCTTGAAAGCATAGCTCCAGCTGGCGACATGCTCCCGAAGATCACCCATAGGAAAACCCCGAAACGGGGAGGCCTTTTGCTCATCCGACTGGGCGCTGTACTGAAACTGGTGTCCTTTCAATTTGCGCCGCGCATCCAACCGGAGATTTCGTTTGCCTGGGCCATACGCCGGGGCAGCCGGGTTGGCAAGCCCCTCGTCCCTGGCAATGAATGTGGAGTTCAAATCGGTTCGAGCCAGGACGCCTTCGAATCTCATCATCAAGCCGCGACGAGCGCCGCCGAAAGACCCACCCGACTTGACGGCGGAGGACGAGCGAAATTCAGGTTGGGCCTGGGTCCACTCCGCCTGGAGCCTGGCGCCTTTCTTCAGTTCACGTGCAAGAGTGAGACCGATTTGCGAGCCCGCTGATCCGGCTAGGGTATTGCTTTGCGAGAGGCGAGCTTCCGGCGTGGGAGCGGCGCGCAGGAAATAGGCGGAAAGGCGTGTGCCCAGAAGAGATTTCGGGACTTCCACGCCGGCACCGATAATGGTGCGGGCATAATCGGGGCGCACGATCCGCGAATTGTAGCGAAGGCTCCGGAATCCTTGGATCGATCCCCATTTCCTGGACAAGGAGAATTCGGAAAGCTGGTAGCCTCCGGGCATCCACTGGAATTGTTTTCCGCCCAGGATGCCGGGAGCCTGGGTAGAGAATTTCATCTTGAGATTTTTTGTGCCGCCCTGAAACCTGAAGCCCTCCGTGGCCAGTTTGTTTGGGGCACGCGGATCTAGAGACTCACTCCATTCCAAGGATATAGGCAAATGAAGCTGCGGGAGAGTGGCATTGGCGCCATTCGTCTGGGCAAATCCACTCCTTTGCGATAGGCCGACAGAACACCACAGTAGCGCCAGCACTAGGATACCACGAGCAAAAAAGCAGATCATGGTGGCACCACCGCTTGTCAGGGGTATTCCCTGGAGGTTGCGGGATCAATGTTAAGGCGCGTTTCCGTTCATCCTCCGCTGCCTGCGAAGTTACCTCTCTTATCGTCCGGAAACAACCGATTTCTCTGCAGAAAGCGCCGACAGCCCACAGGTGAAAAAGACATTTTCGGTCCTTGCAGTGGTCACAAGCATCTGTTAGAAAGTCAGATTGGCGAAAGGTCGGGCAATGGTGAAAGCAGCAGAAAAAAGCACGCGGCGGCAGTTACTGCAGACAGGGCTCGGCGCGGTGCTGGCGCTTCGCGTGGCGCTGCGCGGGATGCCGGCATCATGTGAACCGGCCGATGGAGAACTTAAGATCAGCGATCGCCTCAGCCCTCGAAATCAGCACCGGCCGATGCGACCCCATACGCTCTATATCGTGCTCCATACCACCGAAGGTGCCGAAGCAGGTTCGCTCGATGAGGTCTGGCGCCGAGGTGAAACTCATTACTTCGTGAGATTGGATGGCCACGTGCTGCGCATCATCGACTGTGCCAAGATTGCCACGCATGCAGGCAGAAGCATGTGGGAAGGACACCGGAACATCGATAATTATGCCATCGGCATTGAGGTTGTCGGCTACCACAACCAGGATATTACCGAGAATCAATATTCGGCACTGCGTGTCCTGTTGAGCCAGCTCCAGGAGACCTACGGAATCTCCGACAAGCGCGTACTCACGCATTCGATGGTTGCGTATGGCTGCCCGAACCGGTTTCATCCCAATGACCATCGTGGACGCAAGCGCTGCGGCATGATATTCGCGCGATCCGATATCAGGCTGAAGCTGGGGTTGACATCCAAACCCGAGCACGACGAGGATGTCGAGGCCGGGCGATTGATCGTCGCCGACGCCGAACTCTACCGCTTTCTCTATGCCCCGGCACCTGCCGCTGCCGGCACGGGCGGTGCTGCGCATGCACATGCGCCCGCAGTTCAGGTTCCGGCTGAATCGAATGTCGTCACCCGCAGCTGGACACCATGGATGATTGCCCGCGACCGCTATGACCAACCCGATACCATCTATGTTATGCCCGACGGCAAAAAGTTACGGGGCGACCAGGTCCAGGATTGGAGCAAGATACCGGAAGGAACGCGTGTACAGACGGCCGAAGGCGAAGTCGAAAATGAACAAGCCATGGCAGGATTTCGCGAAATCGGAAAAGATGGGAATAACGCCAGGGCCCTTGCAGGTGAGGCCTACAATCGGGACACCACTATTTATTTTTTCCCGGGTGGGTTGGTTCGAACCGGACGAGAACTGAGCCATAAGGCTATGCGGGCTTTCCTGGATCACCCGCCGCAGGGCACACGCGTGCTGGTAGGCTATGTCTATGGAGGTTTCGTCAGGTCAAGCAGACCTGCCTCCGCCATTGCCGGCATCAAATGGAATTATCCTTCGACCTATTACCGGTTCCCCGACGGGCGGATCGTCAGCGGCGACGAAATTGACGATGCCGCTATTCCGGTCCATACTCTCATTTTCTATCAGCATTGAGGAGATCGCTCATGAGCAATCTTGAGAGCATGTCGACAGAGGACTTGACGATTTGCACGATTCGAACCCTGGCCATCGATGCGATTCAGAAAGCAGACTCGGGTCATCCAGGGGCGCCCATGGGACTAGCGCCTCTGGCTTATATGCTGTGGCACCGCTTTCTCCGTTTCAACCCTAAGAATCCCGAATGGTTCGATCGAGACCGTTTTGTCCTGTCTTGTGGTCATGCCTCGATGCTTCTGTACACCATGCTCTATCTGACCGGATATGACCTTTCGCTCGACGACATCAAAGACTTTCGCCAGTGGGGGAGTAAGACTCCGGGTCATCCTGAACATGGGGTCGCGCCTGGCGTGGAAACAACCACGGGACCTCTCGGCCAGGGCCTCATGAATTCCGTCGGAATGGCAATGGCCGAAGCGCACCTGGCGGCCACATACAACCGCGATGGCCACAACATAGTCGATCACCATACCTATGCATTTTGTGGCGATGGCGATTTGATGGAAGGGGCCTCGCACGAGGCTGCGTCGACCGCGGGACACCTGGGTCTTGGAAAACTCATCTGGTTCTATGACAACAATCATATCAGCCTCGAGGGGCCGACTTATCTCTCCTATTCGGATGACGTGGCTCGGCGCTTCGAGGGCTACCATTGGCATGTCCAGGACATTGGTGAAAAAGCGAACGATTTGGACGCCTTGGCCGCGGCAATCCAGCGCGCGCAGGAGGACGAGGAGCGTCCCTCGCTCATCATCGTGCGGTCCCATATCGGCTATGGCGCGCCCCACAAGCAGGACACGAGTGAAGTGCATGGCTCTCCTCTAGGAAAGGAGGAGGTCAAGCTCACCAAGAGATTTTATGGCTGGCCTGAAGATGCGGAGTTTCTGGTGCCGGACCGGGCGTTGGAGCACATGCGCGAAGCTGTGGCTCGCGGGCGGCAACTGGAAGAGAAATGGCAGGGAAAGTTGGCCGCCTACAAGAGGGCGTTCCCGGATTTGGCGCGAGCATTCGAAGAGTCGCTGCGTGCCGAACTACCTGCAGGTTGGGACAAGGACATCCCTGTTTTCAAACCGTCCGATGGCCCGATGGCCACACGCTCTGCGTCAAGTAAGGTGGTCGACGCCTTCGCGAGCCGGGTGCCGTGGTTGATCGGCGGCAGCGCCGATCTGGCCCCGTCCACCAAGACGCTGATGAAGGGCACTTCGTATTTCGAGAAGGGAGCGTACACACAACGGAACCTGGCCTGGGGTGTGCGCGAGCTCAATATGTGCGCGGCCACCAGCGGAATCATCCTTCACGGGGGATTGCGCGCCTTTGCCGCTACATTTTTCGTCTTCACCGACTATGCACGGCCGGCGATCCGGCTTGCAGCGTTGATGGAACTGCCTGCCATTTATGTAATGACCCACGACTCGGTCGCCGTCGGTGAAGATGGACCGACCCACGAGCCCGTGGAGCAACTCGCCTCCCTGCGCGCCATGCCGCACCTCTGCATTATCCGGCCCGCGGATGCCAATGAAGTGGCGTATGCCTGGCGGACCGCACTCGCTCGCAGGAAGGGGCCGACCATGCTCTTGCTGAGCCGCCAGAATTTGCCGATCGCAGACCGCAGCCGACTTGCCGGAGCGGAAGGCCTACTTAAAGGTGCCTACATTTTATCCCGGGAGAAGGGGCCCGAGCCCCATGCGGTGCTGATCGCCAGCGGTTCCGAGGTGCCCCTGATCCTCGCAGCACAAGAGAAGCTGGCGGCCGAGGGAATCGATGCCCGGGTTGTGAGCATGCCGAGCTGGGAGCTTTTCAGAGAACAGCCGCCAGACTATCGCGCTGACGTATTGCCGCCCAAAGTCAAGGCCCGGCTGGCAGTCGAAGCCGGTGTGCCTTTCGGTTGGCGTGAATGGATCGGCGATGCCGGCGACGTCATCGGCATCGCTAGGTTCGGCGCCAGTGCTCCCTATCAGGACATTTTCAAACACTTTGGCTTTACTGTAGACAACATCATTGCCAGGACTAGGGTACTCTTAGAGTACTGAGTACTGGGTACCCAAAAACGAAGATTCCAACGTGTATGCTACTCAGTACCCAGCACCCCGTACTCAGTACTACTTTTTGGGCAAGCGGAGAAACCATGAACAACCTACTTAAGCTTATCGAATACGGCCAGAGTTACTGGATGGATGATTTGACGCGGGGCATGATCCAGCGGGGTGACCTCCAGCGGCGCGTCAGCGAGCAAGGTTTGAGGGGAATAACGTCCAATCCTGCCATTTTTCATAAGGCGATCACCAAGAGCAGCGATTACGATGAGCAGATCCAACGCCTGGTCGAGGAAAGGCGCGACGTCCATGGGATCTACGAGGCTCTGGTCATCAAGGATATCCAGGATGCCTGCGACATCCTCCGCCCAGTTTACGAACAATCGGCAGGCATTGACGGCTTCGTCAGCCTGGAAGTCTCCCCCTATCTCGCGCACGATACGAACGGGACAATCCGAGAGGCCCGCCGGCTCTACCAGGCGGTAGCGCGGCCCAATTGCTTTATCAAGATTCCCGGCACTGACGCAGGAATTCCAGCAATCGAGCAGTGTCTCTACGATGGCATCAGCATCAACATCACGCTGCTGTTTTCGATCCGGTACTACGAGGCCGTTGCGCAGGCGTACATTCGAGCCCTGGAACGACGTGTGGCAGAAAACAAGCCCATCCGGCAGCTGGCTTCGGTTGCCAGCTTCTTCCTCAGCAGGATCGACACGCTCACGGATCAGCTCCTCGGGCATCGAATCATTCCCGGCGCCGCCGGCGAAGGCATGCAGCCGCAGCAAATGCTCGGCAAGGCTGCCGTGGCCAGCGCCAAGCTTGCCTATGCCAGTTTCAAAAAGATCTTCAGCGGCGAGCGTTGGCAGAAACTGGCGGACCTCGGAGGGCGCGTGCAGCGGCCACTCTGGGCCAGCACCAGCACCAAAGATCCGCTCTATCCCGATCTCAAATATGTCGAACCTTTGATCGGGCCCCATACCGTCAACACCATGCCTGAGTCGACCATCGCGGCGTTTGCGGACCATGGAATCATCGCGGCAAACTCTATCGAAGATGGAGTTGCAGAAGCGACCCGGAATCTGGCGGATCTCGAGAAGGCGGGAGTGGATCTGGATTTTGTCACGCGCCAGTTAACCAATGAAGGCGTTCAGAAGTTCATCGAGCCTTATGACCTGCTCATGAAAACGCTCGCCGCCAGGCGCGAGCAACTGCTGGCAGATGCGGCTAGCCAACAGACGATCAGTCCTGGTGCGGCCAAGGCAGAATTCGTCGCTGCGCTGGAATCGCTCGACACCAAACAGTTCGGCAGAAGGCTGTATGCGCATGATGCGCTCCTGTGGAAGTCGGATGCAAAACAGGCGCAAGCGATTCGCCACCGGCTGGGCTGGCTGAGCAGCATGAACGAGTTTCTTAAGAAAGCCGAGGACATCACAGGCTTTGCCCGCGAGATCAAAGCAGCCCAGTTCCAGTATGTTGTATTGTTGGGCATGGGCGGTAGCAGCCTCTGTCCCGAGGTGGCGTGGGAGACTTTTGGCGCCGCGCCGGGTTGGCCCAAGTTTATGGTGCTCGACAACACCGATCCCGCGGCGGTTATCCATGTGGAGTCCCAGATCGATCTCCAACATACCTTGTTTATCGTGGCGAGCAAGTCGGGCACCACTACCGAAACCAGCAGCTTCTACCGTTATTTCTATCAGCGGATGAAAGAGCTGGTTGCCGATGCCGCGGGCGGCCATTTTGTGGCCATCACCGATCCTGGAACCTGCCTGGTCGACGAAGGTAGGAGCCGGGGATTCCGCCGCATATTTGAAAATCCCGAAGATATCGGAGGTCGCTACTCCGCCCTGTCTTATTTCGGATTGCTACCCATGGCGTTTATGGGCGTCGACATCCGGCAGCTGCTGGAGCAGGCGGTTCGGATGAGTCAAAGTTGTGATGCATCCGTGCCGGCAGGCGCCAATCCCGGCATCAGCCTCGGTACGCTTTTTGGAGTCAACGAACGGTGCGGCCGCGATAAAGTCACCCTGGTTCTATCAAGATCGGTGGGCCGGTTCGGCGCCTGGGCCGAGCAACTCCTGGCCGAAAGCACCGGAAAAGAACGCCGCGGCTTGATTCCTGTTGATGGCGAGGAACTCGGAAAACCCGAGATGTACGGGAACGACCGCGTATTCGTCTCCCTAAGCCTCAAGGATGAATCGGACCCCAAGACCGAAAAGAAGCTGCAGGCACTCGAAGCTGCCGGCCATCCCGTCGTGCGCATCGAGCTGAAAGATCGGATGGACCTCGGCGCCGAGTTCGTGCGCTGGGAAGTGGCTACGGCAGCCGCCGGCGCGGTGATCGGCGTCAACCCCTTTGATGAGCCGAATGTCTCGGAGGGCAAGAAAAACACGGCGGATCTGCTCGAGGAGTGGAAGCAGCAGGGTGCCTTCAGCGAAGGCACGGCGGTCGTAGGTAATGACCGGCTCAAAGTGTTCTGTCCCGAGGGAGCGGGATGGGCTTTTAACGGAAACCAGGATGAGGTGCTCGATCTTGTATCTGCGTTCCTGGGTTTGGCTCGATCCTCGGACTATGTGGCGTTGCTGCCTTATTTCCTTCCCACACCGGCACGCGATAAAAAACTGCAAACGCTGCGCCAGGCGGTGCAGAATCGCGCGCATGTGGCCACGACCGTAGGCTACGGCCCCCGCTACCTCCATTCCACCGGACAATTGCACAAAGGAGGACCGGACCGGGGCGTCTTCCTGTTGTTTACGGCTGTCGCATCCAAAAACCTTCCGATTCCAGGGGAAGAGTACGGATTTGCGGTTCTGCAACGGGCTCAGGCGCTCGGCGACTTCCGTTCTCTGAGCCAAAAGGGAAGGCGCGTCATCCGAATTCACCTGGGATCCAACGTTGACAGGGGACTCAAGCAGATACTCGACATGCTCAAGGCGAAATGAAGTGCTGAGTGCTGAGTACTGATTACAAAACGCTGCGTGGTGCCCGCCGGAGTCAGGATCCGGAGGTTAGCTTTTGCCGTGCAGGCACACAGACTCGACGGCCAGTGGAAACAGGGCGCTGCCCGCATTTCACCTGGGCGGCGCGAGGCGCGCCCGAGTCTCAACCAAAGCGCCGCCTTCCCAAGTCTGATCCGGCCTGCAAGCGAGTACGGATTAGCTTTGACACTCTGTCTGCAGGTGGTGTAAGTTTGTCTCACTTTTACGTGCGCAGCAGGCGAGCCGATAACCGACATACGGAGAGTGCGATGCGTGCAACGGCGGGGAAGGTCCTCATCATAGACGACGATGCGGACTTTCGCGCCTCGCTCACCGAGGTGCTTGAAGGTGAGGGTTATAGTGTCCTCGCCGCCGCGAGTGCCCGGGAGGGCCTGTCAAAGATAGCCAGCGAGCCGCCCGATCTCATAGTCTTAGACGTTATCATGGAGTATGACTCTGCAGGATATGAAGTAAATCAGGCGGTCAAGTTTCGCGACGAGTACTTATCTGAGCGGGACATTCCTATCTTGATGGTCTCCTCGATTCAAATCGACCCCGCCACGCTTTACAGCCGGGCTGCGGAAGTGATGATGGTCACACCGGACGCTTACCTGACGAAGCCGCTGGATATTCCGGTGTTCCTCGATCGAGTTCGGTGTTTGCTGGCGGCACGTCAAGGGCAGGCAGCCTCCCAGCAGCGGCAGCCGGCTTCCTGACTCTGATGGAACCGGTGTATTGACCAGAGATCCCGGCCGGGCCGCGCCCAGGCGGCGCCGCCGGAGCTGATTCCCTGCTGACCCCCATCCCACCTCAGTCGGAGGCGGCAAGTGGGATCTATGAGCCCGAGGTTATGGCGCTGTGGCTTCGCGGAATCCAACCGATTCGACTCTTCCAGAAAGAAACCTGATCCTTGTTATTGACGACGACGAGATCATGCGTCTCTCGTGCGAGCAGATTCTATGCAAGGCCGGCTGCCGGGTTGAGACCTTCGGGAAGGGCCACGACGGCATCCGGCGGCTACGGGAGGTCAGGCCTTCTCTGCTGATCGTCGACATCAAGATGCCCGAGTTGGACGGTTTCGAGGTTATTAACATCGTCCGCAAACTGGATCCCGACCTGGTAATTGTTGTGATAACCGGTTACGCCACGATTGAGACGGCGGTCGACGCGATGAAGGCGGGGGCTTATGATTTCCTGCCCAAGCCTTTTACTCCAAGTGAATTACGAATGATCGTCAATCGCGGCCTCGAGCGCTGGCGTCTGATCAAAGAGGCGCAGCGTCTGCGCCGTGAAAAGGAGGAGGTTGAGCGCAGGTTCATCACGCTCGTTTCGCATCAGCTCAAGAGTCCGCTGGTCGCTGTCAAGCAGTACCTCGACGTGATGCTCTTTTCCCTTCAGAGCCAGCTGCCGGAAAAAGCCGTTGAGTGGATCACTCGCTCCCAGGTACGGCTGGGGGAGATGCTGGCGTTGATCCAGGACTGGTTGGCTCTGTCTAAGATTGATCGGGGCTGCTATTGCGATCGCACTGCGAACACCAACCTCTCCACAATAGTGGACGACATAATTCAGGACCAGCGGCAGCTGCCGTCTGCGGCGGCTTTGACTTTCAGCGTCGCGCTTCCGCCAGGCCTCCCTCCGGTGAAGGGGGACCGCGTGAGTATCGGCATGCTGGTGAGCAACCTGATAGGCAATGCCATCAAATACAACCGCCCGGGCGGTTCCGTCTCGATCCGCGCGATCTCTGGCGAGAAGAGGGTTACGCTGGAAATAAGCGACACCGGCATCGGCATTCCCGAAGAATGCGTCCCCCAGCTGTTCCAAGAGTTCTACCGTGTCCAGACGAAGCAAACACAAGACATTCCCGGGACCGGACTCGGTTTGGTGATCTGTGATCGGATCGTCACCGAGCTTGGCGGATCCATCGAGATCAGAAGCAGGGAAGGCCAAGGGACCGCCATCCTCGTCCACCTCCCTGTGGCAGAAATGCAAGCAGAGGCTCAGCTAGGAGCTGCTTTGGAGACCCAATCAGGTGAAAGCAAATGAGTGAATCCAAGAAAGTGCTGATCATCGACGACGACCGCGACTTTGTGAATGCCATCGAATCCCTGTTGCAAGCCTCGGGCTATCAGGTCCGGAGCGCGTGCAACGGTCGAGAAGGGTTGCATCTGGCCAGAACGATCCAGCCTGACTTGATCCTGCTCGACGTCATGATGACCGAGAGGACCGAGGGCTTTTTCATGCTGCAGGAAGCCCGCCGTATTCCCGAGTTGAGCCAGACTCCGGTGATTGTGATCTCATCTATTTATGCGGATCAGCCCATCTTCCGGGTGAGCCCCGAGGCCGGGTGGCTCCCCGCCAATCTGTTCTTGCCCAAGCCTGTGGATCCGGCACGCCTGCTGGCCGAGGTCCGGCGGCTGACCGAGGCCCCCTCGCCCCAAATCAGCCAGAGCACGGCCGGAAGGAGAGAATCATGAAGATTGTAAAGATTCCGAAGCAGAACCTGGACCTCTTTGTGGCGGTGCTTCCGGCTTTCGGGGAGGTCTATGCGCCGGTACGGCGCGGGAAAGGATTTGCTTTTGACCGGCCGGCCCGCTGGTCTGACGTGCAAATGAGCTATCCGCGTACCATCCTTCCGCTCAAGAAATTCCTGCTTCCCCCGCGGGAAGCAACCTTCGCATTCAATCCCAGGGAAGGCTATCGCGACCTGCTGGAGGAGGCCGCCAAGCCGATTGTGCTTTTTGGGGTCCATGCCTATGACATCTTCGGACTGAACATCCTTGACCGCGTTTTCTCTCAGGGAAAATACGTGGATCCTTATTATGCCGCGCGCCGGCGAAACACCGCGATCATCGGTGTGGATTTCGAGCCTGACGACAAGCACTTCGCGTATTCGATGAACGCGGATTTCGTGGACAGTGGATTCGATCTCTTCCTCAGCGATATCGGAGAGGACTACCTGGTTCTGGTGGGCACAAGCCGGGGCGATGACATGGTGCTGATGAGCGGCTGCCTGCTGGGTGAGCCGACCGCAGCCGACTTTGCCGAATACAAGCGCCGGTCGAGTCTGCGGCGATCGGCATACCGCATCCGGCTCGAGCTCGGCGAGCTCCCTGAAATCCTGGAGATGGAATACCACAACAAGGTGTGGGAGGAAATGGGGGAGCGTTGTCTCTCCTGCGGCTCGTGCAGTGCCGTGTGCCCAACCTGCTATTGCTTCGACATCAATGATGAGCTCGAGCTGGCGCCCGGGACGGGGAGCAGATACCGATCGTGGGATTCCTGCCTGTTCAAGACTCATGCCCTGGTTGCCGGAGGAGAGAATTTCCGGTCGTCGCGCGCATCGCGCATCAAATTCCGCTACTACCACAAGCAGCGTGGTTTCGTCGCCGAGTACGGCCGGCCGAGTTGCGTCGGCTGCGGCCGCTGTGCCACCACCTGCCCGGCCAAAATCGACATCGTCACGGTCATTGAAACGATTCGAGGTGAGCGAAATGAATCCAGCAGCAGCGTTACCGCTACGGCATAAGCTTGCGGCCAATCCCTACCAGCCGCAACTGGCACGGATCGTCCGCATCCATCGGATGGTGCCGGACAATCACTTGTTTCAACTCCGCTTCGTCGACGATGCGATCGCCGAGGGATGGGACCACCGGCCGGGCCAGTTTGTGGAGCTCTCCGTGATCGGAACCGGCGAGATGCCGATTTCGATTTCCTCGCCGCCCACTCGCCGCGGCATCCTGGAGCTCTGTGTGCGCCGCATCGGAAGGGTCACGTCATCCCTGTATCGATTGCCTACCAATGCCATGGTCGGCATACGCGGCCCCTATGGCAACGGTTTTCCAGTCGAAGAGATGGAGGGGAATGACCTGCTCATCGTCGCCGGCGGCCTGGGAATGGCGCCCCTGCGCTCGCTCCTCTGGTATGCTCTCGACCACAGGGGAAAGTTCAACAACATCATCCTGATGTATGGCGCGCGCACCCCTGGGGACATGCTCTTCCGCGAGGAGTTGCTTTCCCTGGCTGAGGGGCAGGACCTGACGACTCTGCTGACGGTGGACAGGGACCCGTCGGGAACCTGGAAGCATCACATCGGGTTGCTGCCGACCCTGTTCGAAAAGGTTGAGATCCACCCGGATCGAACCTATGCGGCGGTAGTCGGCCCGCCGGTGGTCTACAAGTTCGTGCTCGCGGAGCTGCTCAAGCTCAACTTCCACAAGGACCGCATCCTGATGAGCCTCGAGCGCCGGATGAAGTGCGGTGTGGGCAAGTGCGGCCATTGCAGCGTGGGTTACAAATATACATGCATTCACGGTCCGGTCTTCACCTACTGGGATGCAATCAATCTTCCGGAAATGGTATAGGGGTTATCTATGAAACCCAAGATCGGCATATTTGGATTAAGCGGCTGCTGGGGCGAGCAGATCGTAATTCTCAACTGTGAAGACCAGCTGCTGGACATTGTCGGGGCCACGCAGATCGTAGATTTCCTTGGCGGCTCATCCGTCAATGACGTGGAAAGTCCTCTCGCCATCGCTTTCGTGGAAGGCTCCGTGGCCAATGAGCGGGAAGAACGGCAACTGCGGCGGATCCGTGAGCGAGCCGAGCTGGTGGTAGCCTGCGGCACCTGCGCCTGCTTTGGCGGCATCGCCGCGATGGATGCGGAACAGCCCCGCGAGCAAGTCATTTGCCAGGTATACGGTTCCGGCGGTCCCGCTTCCGCCTGGGATATCCGGCCTCACCGCCCGCTTGCGGATTTCGTCAAGGTGGACGTGGCCATACCAGGCTGCCCAATGGAGAAGAGCGATTTCCTGCGCGCCACTGCCAGTCTGCTGAATGGCGATATCCCGCAGCTGCCCGCCTATCCCGTATGTCTCGAGTGCAAGATGAATGAGAGCGATTGCCTGCTGGTATCCCGAGGCTTGCCTTGTGCGGGGCCGGTGACCACTGCCGGCTGCGGCGCGCGCTGCCCGGGGTACAACGTGGTGTGCATCGGCTGCCGCGGTCCAGTCGAGGAGTGCAATATCATATCGCTTCAGAAAATTCTGGAGGAGAAGGAACTGAAAGCGGCCGAGATCCGACGCAAGCTCAGGACTTTTGCCGCTCCGGCACTGGACCGGAATGAACGGGGAGGTTTGGCATGACACGCACGATCAACATCCATCACCTCGCGAGGGTCGAAGGACACGGGGGCATCCAGGTCGTCATCGACGGGGGCCAGGTCAGCAAAGTCGAGTTCGACGTTTTCGAAGGCATCCGGCTGTTGGAAGGACTCGTGCGCGGTCGAAGCCTGGAGGATGTCACCGGCATCGTTTCCCGCATTTGCGCGATCTGCTCGCATGGTCACAGCATCACTTCCCTGCAGGCGATCGAGGACGCCCTGGAAATCGAGGTGACGCCGCAGACCCGCAAGCTGCGCGACCTGGCCTACCATGGCGCCAACATCGAAAGCCATGCGCTGCACGTTTTCGTTCTTGCCCTTCCCGACCTCCTGGGCCACCCGAGTGTGATCAGCCTCGCAGGCTCCAACCCGAAAGCCGTGGCGACCGCTTTGCGCCTCAAGAAGCTCGGAAACACCATCCAGGAAACTATCGGCGGCCGTGCCGTCCATCCGGTCAATTATGTCATTGGCGGCTTCGGCAAGGTTCCGTCGACGGATCAACTGCTCGCGCTTGAGAAAGATCTTACCGCCGGACTCGCGGACTGCTGGAGCGCTATCGAAGTCCTTCGGGACATCGAGGTGCCGGACTTTGTGTGCGCGCCGATCCGGTGCGCTGCTCTTGTGCCCGAAGATGAGGCGTTCTTCTTCGGCAAAAGCATGGAACTTTCCGACGGCGGCGCTCGCCAGACGATCCCGGTGCAGGATTATCGCGCCCTGACCAATGAATATCTCGTGCCGCACTCCCATGCCAAGCGGAGCGCACACGATCAGCGCTCTTACATGGTCGGGGCCTTGGCTCGGCTGACCCTCCACGGCAATCGGGTTGACGGGCTGGCGCGCAAGGCGTGGGAGGAACTCCGGCTTGCCCTGCCTTCCACCAACATCCTGATGAACAACATCGCCCAGGCAGTGGAAATGGTCTATTCCGTCGAACGCGCCCTGCACTTGGTACAGGATCTGCTCAGAACCGGTCTTGCTCCCGAGTCGCCTCCTCCCTATCGCTTCCGTGCCGGCCGGGGAACCGCTGCGACTGAAGTCCCGCGCGGCACCCTCTTCTACTCCTACGAATTCGATGCGGAAGGACGTGTGGTCGCAGCGGATGTCATCACTCCGACCGCACAGAATTTGAACCACATCGAGGACCAGTTGCGGGCGGCAGTGCAGCAGGGGGCCGAAGCTGGCGCTTCGGATCTCATGCTCGAGCAGCGATCAGCCATGATTGCGCGCGCATACGATCCCTGTATCAGTTGTTCCGTCCACTTGATTCAAAGCTGAAGAACGGAAAGGAAGGCAAAAGGCTCAGGTGCCACAGCCCCGCTGATTCGCGATCCCCGCGGCCCCCGTCCGGGCGGGCATGGAGAGCGAGGATGTGTTTTCTGAGTCCGTTCCCATATGCTCAGTCTCTTCAGGGCTGTTTCGCTGCGTGGCAAGATCACCATCAGCTTCGTTCTGATCGTCCTGTGCGGGACAGCCATCTCGACCTTCATAGGCTCGCAAATCATCACCAATGCGATGCGCAAGGAAGGGCTCAAGCAGGTGCGCCACGGCCTGGCAACGGCGAGAATGGTTTACGCAGCGCGGCTGGACAACGTGCGCAAGGCGGTGGCCGGCGCGGCGACCACGGAAAGATTGTCGGCGACGGCCGGCACCCAGGGGGCGAGGCAGCTGCCGCAGATCCTCTCCACGCTGCGCAAGGATAACAATCTCCATTTCCTGACCTTCGTGGATGCCAGAAGCGGCCGGATGGTTCGCGGTTCCGAGGCCAACGGTCCCTCGTCTTCCCCGGAGACGCCATCGTTCGAGGACTTGCTGGTCGCCGCCCGGACAGGGAAGGTGGTGGCGAGCACCGAGGTGTTGAGCCGTGAAGCGCTGCTCCGCGAAGATCCGGCGCTGTCCCGGATGGTCCATATCAAAATCGTCCCCGTGCCCATGACCATCCCGGATGCCCGCAGCGAGATTGATTCAGGCCTGGTTCTGATGGCTGCCGCGCCGGTGGCAACCGAATCCGGACTCAAAGGGGTGCTCTACGGCGGCATCCTGCTCAATTTCAATTTTGCGCTGGTGGATCAGCTCAATCTAGTCCTGTTTGGCGGGGAACAGTCCGACGGCCGCGACCTCGGATCCGTGACGATTTTCCTGGACGATGTTCGCGTAGCCACCACGATCATGAAAGAGGCCGACCAGCGCGCTGTCGGCACGCGCGTATCCGCCCAGGTCGCCCGCACGGTTCTGGGGCAGGGCGAGTCCTGGTACGGCCGGGCCTACGTTGTAAACGACTGGCGCATCACCGCCTATGAACCAATCCGCAACCACTCCGGCGGCATCATCGGCATCCTCTATGTGGGCATGCAGGAGACGCCGTTTTTGGCGGCGCGTACCGACATGATGCTCACCTTCCTGGTGGTGGCCGCGGTCGGGGTCCTGGTGGTATTGGGGCTGACCTACCTCATTACCAGAAGCATGATCCATCCGTTGGAGGAAATCGTAGCCGCCAGCAACCGGATCGCCGACGGAGACCTCGACCATGGCGTTATCAACGTCCCCTCGCGAGACGAAATCGGACACCTCGCCGATCAGTTCAACAGGATGGTCACCAGCATCAAGACGATGAAGAAGGAGCTGGAAGATTGGGGGCGCACGCTCGAAGAAAAGGTCAAGAACCGAACCGAGGAACTCGTCACGGTGCAGAACCAGATGGCTCAATCCGCTAAGCTGGCTTCGCTCGGCCGGCTGGCGGCGGGCGTAGCCCACGAGATCAACAACCCTCTGGGGGGCATCCTGACCTTCAGCATGCTGGCGCTCGAGGAGTGCGATGACAAACACCCCCTGCGCCAGAACCTGGAAATCATCGTCAAGCAGACCATGCGCTGCCGTGAAACCGTCAAGGGCCTGCTTGACTTCGCACGGCAGTCCACCACATCCGCGACGCTGACGGCGATTAACTCCGTGGTCGAGGCCACACTCTCGCTGCTCCAAAATCAGTCGATTTTCCAGAACGTCCGCATCGTGCGAAAGTTCAAACCGGATTTGCCCCAGGCTCTCATTGATCCGGGCCAGTTGCAGCAGGTGGTGGTGAATATCGCCTTGAACGCGGTCGATGCCATGGAGGAAGCCGGCACGCTCACAGTCGAAACCGATACCGATCCGCAAACGCAGGTAGTGCTGATTCGATTCAGCGACACCGGCAAAGGAATACCTGAGGAGATTCTCCCCTTAATATTTGAGCCTTTCTTCACGACCAAGAAAGTAGGAGAGGGGACCGGGCTGGGCTTGTCGATCGTCCACGGCATCGTCAGCCGCGCCGGCGGCAAAGTGGAAGCTGCAACCTCACCCGAGGGAGCCACATTTACCGTCAGGCTGCCCATAGCCCAAGAGGTCAAGGATGGAAGCGCCAGTCAGGAACCGGAGGACGCTCATCGTCGGGCTGGGTAATCCCTTGATGGGAAAGGATGCTTTCGGAACGCGGGTGATCGAACGCCTCCTCCAGGAAAATCCCGCCTCGCTCCAGCATGCCGATCTGGCGGACGCACACACCGACCTTCTCAGCCGGATTGACAGTTTCCCTGCATACGAGCGCGTGGTGCTGGTTGATGCCATTCTCGATCCTGATGCGAAGATTGGAAGCGCCGGTCGCGTAGTGCTTCTGGATGAGGAAACTCTGAGCCTATGGCCGGAGACCTCTCCAAGCGTACACCAGCTTTCGCCCTTGCTGGCCGTAAAGCTCTTCCGTCAACTCCATCCCGAAGCAACCACCCGGATTCTTCTCGTGGGGCTGTGTGAGAGCAGGATCGAGCTGGGAAGCGGAATGGGTTCACAAGCCGGCGTCCCCAGCGAAGAGAGCGTCGAAGCAGGTGTACGAAAGGTATATGAGCTGTTGTAGCCTGCCGGCATCCAAGCATGGCCCAACCCGGCGCCGGCGCTGCAAGAAACCACGAATGGCACGAAACACACGGAATGTTTTTTTGTTTCGTGCTTTTTGTGGTTCTGCGAGAGGCTGGACAATTCGGCGGAATCAATCATGAAAATCAAGCGCGAGCGGAACGCGGACGCCATACCTATATTACCATATTAATATTATAGGCGCTTAATATATGAATAAAGGAAAATATAATCAGCTCATATAATTTTGTTGCTCGCTTCCGAGGGATGCTTATAATGAAATTGTGTACCGATGCAAGCACGCGAGACCGAGCCCGTTGCACCCTGCACTGGTGGTGTACATGCCGTAGACTCGGCAACTGCAGGGGAATCACGCACGTGATTGATCCGGGAGGAGTGAAGCATGAAAGTTGGCGTTTTCATTGTCCGCAGTCAGCAAGACGGCGGCATCAACCTGCAAGCCATTGCGAAATATGTAGCCAACCTGCCCAAAGTTGAAAAAATCCGCATCTTGGAATTCAAGCCACGACTGAAATCCGAGGTACTCGCTGCCGAGATTCGCGCAGATAACCTGCAGCGGATTGTCCTTGCCGGATGCTCGCCGGGATATTTCAAGCCTGTGTTCACGTGCGCCATGGCCCTGGCGGGCGGGGATCCGGAAGAGGTTCGACTCGCCTCATTCCGCGAGCACGGCGCGGCAACCGATGACGCCACCGAACGCGCCAAGGCGATCGTAGCCTGCGCGGTTTGCGGTGTTCCGTTTCCGCTTGCTGCCGAGCCGAAGTCGACCACCGTCAATCCCGCCACGATAATCATTGGCGGCGGGGTCGCCGGCATTCAGGCAGCTCTGGAAATCGCCGACGGCGGCAAGCAGGTGGTTCTGGTCGAGCGGACCGGCACGATTGGCGGCCACATGGCCATGTTTGACAAGACCTTTCCCACACTCGACTGTGCCGCCTGCATCCTCACGCCCAAGATGGTGGCTGTCGGCGATCACGACATGATCGAGCTGTTGACCAATGCGGAAGTGCAGGAGGTTACGGGCAAACCGGGCGACTACAAGGTCAAGGTGCTCAAGAAGGCGCGTCGCGTCGATCTCGAGGCATGTGTGGCCTGTAACGCCTGCTCGGATATTTGCCCCATCTCGGTCTTGAGTGAGTTCGACTCGAAGCTGACCCACCGCAAGGCGATCTACATTCCGTTTCCGCAGGCCGTGCCGAACGCGTACCTTGTCGACCCTGAGACCTGCACTTACACCCTGACGGAAGGGAAAAAGTGCGGCGCGTGTTTGAAGAAATGCCCGAAAGACTGCATCAACCTCAACGAGAAGGATCAGGTCGTCGAGTTTGCGGTCGGCAATATCATCGTTGCGACCGGATACGACCTCTTCGACGCCAAACGTATCGAACGATACGGATACGGCAAGTATCCCAATGTGCTCACATCGCTCGAATTTGAGCGCATAACCAACGCGTCGGGTCCCACGGGCGGGAAAATTGTCCTCAAGTCCAAAAAGCTCAACAAGCGGACAAAAGTCGAGGAGTGGATTGCAGATCCCGAAGCAGCTGCGCCGAAAAGTGTTGCCATTATTCACTGCGTCGGCTCGCGAGACGAGAACTACAATCCTTACTGTTCCCGCGTTTGCTGCATGTACTCGCTGAAATTTGCCCACCTGGTCAGGGAAAAACTGCCCGAGGCCACCTGCTATGAATTCTACATCGACATGCGTGCCTTTGGAAAAGGCTACGAGGAATTCATGGAACGGATCAAGGCGGAGGGCACCCATATCATCCGGGGCCGGACGGCGCAGGTCAGTGAAGTCAACGGACAGATGGTGATCAAAGGTGAAGATCTGCTGCTTTCCCGGGTCATCGAGCTCCCGGCTGACCTGGTCATCCTGGCCGTAGGGGTTGTGCCGGCCGCAGGAACCCTGGAGTTGGCCAAAATGCTGGGAGTGCCGCGCGATGAGGACGGGTGGTTCTCCGAACTAAACTACAACGCAAGCCCCACTCATACCGAGCGCGGCGACATTTTTGTCGCGGGCATGTGTCAAGGACCCAAGGACATCCCTGACACGGTGGCGCAGGCTTCTGCCGTAGCCGCGGGCGTCCTGCGCACGATTGCATGCGGCCGCGGCATGGACGACCTCAGCACCATATCGCTCAGCGACATCGAGTCCCGCGCAGCCCAGATTGAAGCACATCCAACCCAGGTTCGGTGAGGTTCCTATGGCGATCCGAGTCAATCCCAAGCTGGTTACCGATATTGCCAAGTACGGCGCGGAAGACGTGCAGAAATGCTACCACTGCGGCAACTGCTCCGCGGTTTGTGTTCATGCGGATGATTTTTTCATCTTTCCGCGAAAGCCCATGCGCCTCCTGCAGATGGGCCTCGAAAAGCGCATCGAGACTTCACTCGATCCCTGGCTCTGCTATTATTGCGGCCAGTGTTCCACCCAATGCCCGCGCGGGGCCGAACCGGGCGAGACCATGATGAGCCTGCGCCGCTGGCTCACCGCGCGTTACGATTTCACGGGGCTCTCGAGGCTCTTCTACCAGTCATGGAAGGCGGAGCTTGCCGCGGTCCTGATCGTTGCGGCACTGACCGCAGCAGGGTTTCTCTTCTACGGGTTCTCGCACGGCGACATCCATGTTTATGATGGTCCCAATGGTTTTTTGCCCAGCTCCGCGGTACACATCTTTGACTGGACCATGGCAATCGTGCTCGCCCTGCTCCTGGCCATCAACGCGGCAAGGATGTGGTGGTTCACAACCGGGAGCAACGAGAAAATCAAGGCGACATTCTGGATGTATGCTGAGAAACTCTACACCCTGCCGATCCATTTCTTCACTCAGAAGCGCTACGGTCACTGCGAAAACAAACGGCCATGGCTCCTGCACCTGTGGCTGATGTTGAGCTATATAACCATGCTGTTTCTCATCATGTTCTTTCTGGAACCCATGCAGGCAGGCCCAAGCATCCGCTGGTCCGTGCACGCCCTTGGTTACGCGGCTGCTCTCGGCTTGCTCCTGGCCGTGGGGTATGCGATCTACGGCCGGATAAAGAAAATCGAAGTCCACCTGCAGCATTCCCACGAATCGGATTGGATCTTCCTGTTCATGCTCATGCTGGTCACCGTATCCGGTGTCCTGCAGCACGTGCTGCATCGCGCGGGCACCGACATGGCGGCAAATATCGCCTATGTCGTGCACCTCGCGCTGGTCGTGCCGATGCTTACACTCGAAGTCCCTTTCAGCAAGTGGTCGCATCTCGCCTACCGGCCGCTTGCCATGTATCTGGCGGAGATTCATAAAGTTGCTTTGCCGCAACCGAAGGCCCTTGCACAACCAACGGAACTTATGAAGATGGCATCATGAAGAGGTTGGCCATGGATCAGCTCAAGATCGGTGTCTATGTATGCAATTGCGGCACTAACATCTCCCATATCGTGAATGCGGAGGCCGTCAAGGAAGCCGCGGCTGCGCTGCCGGATGTGGTCATTGCCCGTTCCTATCGCTACATGTGCTCCAACCCTGGACAGGAGATGATCGTCCAGGACATTCGGGAACTCGGCCTCAACCGTGTCGTCGTAGCTGCGTGCAGCCCCCGGATGCACGAGCGCACATTCAGGAATGCCTGTAAAACCGGCGGGCTCAATCCTTACCTCTGCGATATGGCCAATATCCGGGAGCAGTGCAGCTGGGTCCACGCCGATAAGCTTGCCGCGACGGAAAAGGCGAAGGCACTCACCCATGGAGCAGTGAACCGCGTCCGCTATCAAGAACCTCTGGATTCATTGACCGCGGAGATGTGTCCCAGCACCCTCGTCCTCGGCGGAGGCATTGCCGGGATGACGGCCGCACTGGAACTGGCCATGGCCGGGCATCCGGTGCACCTGATCGAAAAAACCGATCGCCTGGGGGGAAACCTGGCACGCGTGGACTCGACCGCGCCCTATCTCGACTCGGCCCGGGACCTGCTGACCGAACGGATTACCCATCTGCGCGAGAACCCCGACATCTCGATCATGCTCAATTCCCAGTTGAAGAGTCTTTCGGGCTTTATCGGCAATTTCTCTGCGACCATTGAGACCAACGGCGGCCCCAACCAGCCCGAGCAGAAGATCATCCCAGTGGGCAATGTCGTCGTGGCTACCGGCTACAAGGAGTTTGACGCAAGCCGCGTCACCCATTACGGCTACGGAAAGCTGCCCGACGTAATCACCTCTTTCGAATTCGAGCAGATGGCGCGCGCCGGCCGGATTCAGACCAAGAGCGGCAAACTGCCGCAGTATGTCGCCATCATCCACTGTGTCGGCTCGCGCAGCCAGGAATTCCACAGCTATTGCTCCCGTGTCTGCTGCATGACCGCGCTCAAATATGCGAACGAAATCAAGAGCGCGCTTCCGGACTGCTACGTCTCCGATGTCTACATCGATATGCACGCGTTCGGCAAGGGATGCGAGGACTTCTATAAAAAGAGCTCTGAAATCAAGACGCTGTTCCTGATGTACGGAAAGAACGAGAGCCCGGTCATCCGCAAAGCAGGACCGGATGACGATTGCGGCATGCTCATCGAGGTCGATGAAAAGCTCTCCGGCGAGCGCATCGAAATCCCCGCCGACCTCGTAATCCTGATGGTCGGCATGGAGGCACGCCCGGATGCCAGTGAAGTGGCCCGCGTGGTCAACATCAGCCATGACAAGGACGGCTGGTTCATCGAAAGCCACCCCAAGCTCGATCCCGTGGCGACGACCACGGACGGCATTTACATCGTCGGCACCTGCGCCGCGCCCAAGGATATCCCCGATAGCGTCGCCCAGGCCCGGGCGGCCGCCGGCCGCATCCTGGCAAAGATCGCCAAGGGAAAGATCGAGATTGACGGTGTCTTTGCCGAAATCGACGAGGACCGGTGCTCCGGCTGCCGGATGTGCAACGAGCTGTGCCCATACAGCGCCATTGAATTCCATGTGGACAAAAAGCGAAGTTATGTCATCCCGGCAGCCTGCAAGGCTTGCGGGGCCTGCGTAGCGGCATGCCCATCCGGAGCGATCAAAGGGCGTCATTTCACGGATCAGCAAATCTTGGCACAGATCGAGGGGGTTTTGGCATGAGCTACGAGCCTAAGATCGTCGGTTTTCTCTGCAACTGGTGTTCCTACACGGGAGCGGATCTTGCGGGCACCAGCCGAATTCAATACCCTGCGAACGTCCGCATCATACGCGTCATGTGCTCCGCCCGCATCGATCCGACCTTCATCTTGGACGCTCTTGCCAAAGGGGCTGATGGAGTCCTTATCTGCGGCTGCCATCCGGGCGACTGTCATTACTCCGAAGGAAACTACAAGGCAATGCGCCGCTTTCCTCTGCTGAAGAATTTGCTCAAATCCTATGGTATCGAGGACGACCGCGTGCGCCAGGTGTGGGTCAGCGCCAGTGAAGGTCAGAGATTCGCCGACCTTGTCACCGACATGACCGAACGTGTGCGGGCCCTCGGACAGAGCCGCGTCCATTCGACATTGCTGGCCGACCAGCGGGAGAGATGAGTTGTGACCGAAAAGAAAAAACTTCAGATTGCACTCTATTGGGGCGCGGCATGCGGCGGTTGCGACGTCGCGGTCCTGGATACCAACGAGTTTATTCTCGATGTCGCCGCGGCTGCCGACATCCGGCTCTGGCCCATCGCCGTCGATGGCAAGTATAAGGACGTCGAAGCTCTGGAAGATGGTGAGCTGGATCTGACCCTCTTCGACGGAGCCGTGCGCAACAGCGAGAATGAGCACATTGCCAAACTCCTGCGCCGGAAAAGCAAGATCATGGTGGCCTTCGGATCCTGCGCCCACATGGGAGGCATTCCCGGCCTGGCCAATCTCACCACCCGCGAGGAGATCTTCACGACCGCCTATCTGAATAATCCCTCGATCGAACCGGGCAACCGCACGGTTCCCTATCACGAGACCCAGGTGGATGGCATGACCCTGGAAATTCCCTCGTTTTACAAGCGGGTCTACAAGCTCGCGGATGTCGTCGATGTGGATTACTTCGTGCCCGGCTGTCCGCCGGCGCCGGATCAGGTCAAGAATGTGATACTGGCGGTCGTCAAAGGCGAGTTGCCGCCCAGGAAGTCTGTTGTCGGCGCCTCCGACCGGGCAGTCTGCGACGATTGCAAGCGCACAAAAGACGAGAAAAAAACCAAGCACTTTTATCGCCCGTTTGAGATTATCCAGGATCCAGAGCGTTGCCTGATGGAGCAGGGAATACTCTGTATGGGTGCGGCGACGCGCTCCGGCTGCGGCGTCCGTTGCCCGAACAGCAACCAGGGGTGCCGCGGCTGCTATGGCCCGCTGCCGGAGGTCATGGACCAGGGCACGAAATTTCTGAGCGCGCTCGCCTCCATGATCGACAGCAAGGATCCATCTGAAATCGACGAAATTCTCAGTCACCTGCCGGATTTCGTCGGCTACGCATACCGGTTCGGCATGCCGGCCTCGAAGCTGCAAAGGAGCCATCGATCATGACGCGCACGATCAAAATCGATCCGATCACACGCCTCGAAGGACACGGTAAGGTTGACATCTTTCTGAACGACGACGGCTCGGTGAAGGACTGCTTTTTCCAGATTCCCGAGCTGCGCGGTTTCGAGCGTTTCGTCGTAGGACGGCCCATCGAGGAGCTGCCCCGGATCGTCACGCGCATCTGCGGCGTCTGCCCCGCCAGCCACCACATGGCCAGTGCCAAAGCCGTGGACGGCTGTTTCGGCAACGAAGTGGCGCCGCTCGCACACAAGCTCCGCGACATGTACTACCACGCGCACTTCATCCACAGCCATATCGCACACTTCTATGCGCTTGCGGCGCCCGATTTCGTTTGCGGGCCGGACGCCGATCCTGCCGTGCGCAATATCCTGGGCGTTGTGTCCAAGGTGGGAATCGAGATCGGCAAACAGGTGATCGGCGCCCGCGCCATGGCTCAGAAAATCCAGCAGATCCTGGGAGGCCGCTCGACGCATCTGGTCTGGTGCCTGCCCGGCGGTGTGTCCAAGGGGCTCACGAAGGAGGAGCTGGAAGAAATCAAACCGATGGTCAAAGAGCTCTCGGGCTTCGCCGACTTCTCCCTGCAATTGTTCCGCGATGTCGTCTTAGGGAACAAGGCGTATGTTGATCTCATCCTGCACGGCCCCTATACTCTGGACGTTCACAATATGGGCCTGGTGGATGAAAACAACGCCCCCAACTTCTATGACGGGAAGGTTCGCGTCGTCGATTTTCAGGGAAAGGAAATCGTCAAGTATAAGCCCGCCGAGTATGCGGATCATGTAGCGGAGCACGTCGAATCGTGGACCTATCTTAAGTTTCCTTATCTCAAGAAGCGTGGCTGGAAAGGATTCAAGGAAGGCATCGATTCCAGCATCTACTGCGCATCGCCGCTGGCGCGCCTCAATGTGGCGGACCGGATGGCAACTCCCCGCGCGCAGCAAGCCTATGAAGAGATGTTCGCGACCTTGGGAGGCCACCCTTGCAAGGCGCTCATGGCCAACCACTGGGCCCGCCTGGTCGAGATGGTCCAGAACGCGGAAATGCTCGAGCGCTACTGCGCCGACCCGGAAATCACCAGCGACACATACCGAGTAGTGCCGAAGCAGATCACGGGGACCGGAGTCGGCATCGTCGAAGCCATGCGCGGCACTTTGACGCATCACTACACTTGCGACAAAGACGGCATTTGCACAAGCGCGAACCTGATTGTTGGAACGACCAACAACAACGCACCGATTCAAATGGTGACCAAGAAGGTGGCGCAAGCATTCATCGCGCCCGGGAAAGAACCCGACCAGGGAATACTCAATATGATCGAGATGGCCTTCCGAGCTTTCGATCCCTGCTACAGCTGCGCAACCCACACATTACCCGGCCAGATGCCGCTGGATGTTCATATCTATAGGGGCGACGAACTGGTTCACCGGATACAACGATGAAAACACTCCTTTTGGGAATGGGAAATCCAATATTGTGTGATGACGCCGTCGGGGTTCGCCTGGCACAGGAGTTCAAAGACAAACTCAGCCAAATCCCGGATCTCGACACCATCGAAGAGTGTTCTGTAGGGGGGCTCAACCTCCTTGATCTTTTCAAAGGTTATGACCGCGTGATCATCCTGGATTCCTTTCACACCACCGGCGCAGTCCCGGGGGATTGGTACTACTTTACCGCTTCTGCGTTGTGCGAAACGATTCACCTCACAAACATTCATGACACGAATTTTGCGACGGCGCTCACGTTGGGCAGGACCATGGGAATGATCCTGCCGGAACTTTCGAACATCCTGATTTTCGGCGTGGAAATCAAAGAAAACACGACTTTTTCGGAGAGTATGTCGCCCGAGCTCGAGGAACATTACCCTCGATATTCTTCAGAGATCCTTAAGGAAATCGAGGCATTGCTCCAGATCGATGTAGCCGATGCTTGCCCAACACGCCGGGCTCCAGGTGCGGCGATTACGATTCGGCAGTCCGGCCCTCATAATCGTAGGCACGCCCTGACCATCCGCACTCACTGAGAGTGACACAAAGCGGCATATCCGCATCCCAAAAGCCTCAACGCAGAGGCCCCAGAGGATTTATTGCTTTTGAATGACTTTTCTCTGCGCCTTCTGCGTTGATCTTTTGCTTTTCTTTGCTTTACGGCAAAAATTTGTACATAAGTAGGTACAGAGCGGCGGGCGCCGGCCGATAGTTGAGACCCGTGTTATCGCTTGAGGTTGCCTGCCGAGCCCCGTCTTTCGTGGCGCCCGCTTTGACTTGACACGCCACTGTTTATGTCAACAACGGCATACTCCAAGGCCGCAGTTTTTGTAGCGCGACATTATGGCCGGAACCTTCAGAATGCGCTGCGTCTCTGCCTCGCTTGACATGGAGTGCCCGAGCATATCGACCCAAAAATCGACCCAGTTATGATGGGTCGAGGCATCGACTGAGGTTAAAGCCGCCTCGAGTTGCGTCAGGTCACAACCTACTTCACAAACCGAAAAGCACCCCGAAGCGATCTTGATGCGCGCATTCTCCAAAAGGCGATCCGTTTCCACGGGCAAGGCCGCTTGCCTTAATTGCAGCGCGTCCCTCCATGCAGCTAGAACCGCCCAACGCAACCCATATTGCTTCAACACTGCTTCGTCATGCGTGACTTTGAGATCTCTGTTCCTCTCCTCCTCCATGGTATACCTCCCGCATAACCAATTGAAAAAATCAGAAAAGTGGTCAATACGATGGCGTGCATTCACGCCACGATTTTACTGAGGTGGCCGGTTTTGCTCTCATGGAGCTGATGGCCGGATGGGACCGGGTGATTCTGGTAGATTGCATCCAGTTCGACAACTTGGAGGCCGGGACCGTTCTTCCGATAGCTCCGGATGATTTGCGGACATCCCTCAAGCTGCGATCAGTCCACGAGATCGATCTGCCCACCGCTCTGAAGCTGGGTGATCGGCTCGGTTTGGCCATGCCCCAGGAGGTCAGAATCTTCGGCATCCGGGCACAGGATGCGTGGACATTCGGCGAATCCTTGAGCCCCGCCGCGGCGCGAGGAATGCAACGAGCCGCGGACCTGATATTGCAGCAGCTGGGCGATCGCAACCCCCCTGCGCGCGCGCCCTCCCAGTCCTTGGACTGGCTCCTAAATCCGACGCAAACCCGGATGGGCTGGATTTTCCAGAATTCCCATTGATATCAGTTCTGCGCGCAGATCAGAAACTTTCTTTTCCCTTATCCGGTAATCCTCAATCACAGTCTGGAGCATCCCCACATTCAGGAAAGGGAAAGACTCTGAATCAATTGTAACATTTCCGAAGTGGTCGCAGAACGACCTGCCGATGACCATCAACTGTTCACCAATCCTCTGCGCCTCGGATTTGACAGTTTTTAAATGGCGCTTCTCATCTACGAACTCGGTCATCATGCGCGTACGCACAGCCATGTCCGCATTATTGTCCATAATCAGCCTCCCGAGAGATTTGAAGGCAACATATCACCTTTGATCGGATCTTGCAATCCTCACCTCAGTGTGGACTTAGACCTGATGTATGAAAGTGACTCGCCGCCGGCAAGCCCCGCAGGCCGCAAGCAGGGAGCATGCGACCTCTCTGCGCTCACCGGAATTGGGTCTACTCCTTTATCATGTCGGCCAGCAGCTTGAGCCCTCGATCGGCATCATCTCCGAGATGGATGCGTAGAACACAGCGGCGCCTTGCCATTCAGCGATCGGAAGTCACCGAGCGCTTGGGCACGCTGCAGAACAGCGAATCCGTGGTCCTCGCCGGGGTTGGGAAGGTCTTTGGACGCATCCGCCGTAAACATGATAAAGACGCCTCGATCCGGGCTTCCCTTGTGCAACTGCCCGGTAGTCGGCAGGCGCCTGATTTCACTCTATCGAGCGGGCATGTCAATTCTCCAGGATCCCGTGCGGCGCAGTCCCGTTGTCCCGCCTCACAACCCGAGATATCCGCGTCGCGCGACCTGCGTCGGCGCCCCGGTGAGTGGGCACGTACCCGTCTGGGTCTTTGGAAACGCGATCACGTCGCGGATCGACTCGCTGCCGGTGAGGATAGAGGTGAAACGG
>JBGQNR010000044.1:0-33074 GCA_041501225.1 Acidobacteriota bacterium | reverse complement strand
CAAGACCAAGCTGTGCGGTGCGCTCCCGATACAACGACTTGAAGGGGGGCGCTGATGTTTGCGGAGGATGCGTCCTATGGAATTTGAATTATAAATCGTTTAAGCATAGAGATTTGCCGGCTGGGATGCGATTCGCCTTTGTGCACAATTCTGGGGAATCTATCGCACATGACAGCACCATTGTAGCACACGCGAAGCGTCCGCCGCACAGCGGCTCAGTTCAAGTCCCGTTCGAGGAAACGGCCCCACGATGCCGCCCCGCGCCGGCGAGGGCGTTGCCGCGTTTGTCGGCTTCTCCGGTCGCTGTGGTTTGGGGCTTTGATGTTTGGTGGGGATCGGCTGCGGCGGCCCCCGCCGCTTCAGTTGGCGGTAAACGTTTTTCCCGAGTTTCGTGTTCTTGAATTCACCCTTGCCTTTTGCCATGGCGCGCTCCTCTGGCTCCATTTTACAACCGGACAGGTGATCTTTTGCACCACCTATAACATTGATGTTTGTGCCCACCCGCCGTCTCGATTTCGACCGCGCGCTTGGCCTGTTACTTCCCGCGCGGATAGAAAGGACGAGCCGGGTTTCCGATCGAGGTTCGCGCCATGGCATCGGCTCATCTGCCCTTCTCCCCAGTCCTCAGGTTCGTACTGAACCGAGTGCGTCACTTGCCGGTTGCTGGAAATGAAGCTCTGATGCGCAAACTTTCCATCGGCGATGTGATGGCCTACCACGCAGCGGAAAACAAGCAGATGGTGCACTATCTGACTGAGTACCTTTACGGGCAGCATTAGCAGGCTGCAGGAGAAATTGCCAGCAGGCCGGGGGCGGGGTTCCTCCTGCAGATCGCAAACCAGGAGGGATCACTTGGATTCGAGCGCCAGATTGTTGGTGACGCTGAAAGCTCCGGAGACCTGTTTGGCAGCGATGCCCGCGAGGTCCTTGTCCGTCTGGTTCGCCGCCACGCCTTCCAACGTGATATTTCCGTTTTTCACAATGATGTGAATCGACGGAACGGCGCTCATGGCATAGCGATCCAATCCCTCTCGGGAGTAGATCGCCCGGAAGGCGGCTCGCCGGATGATGTCATCATTGGGCGACAGGGGCAAGACCTCAATGTTGTTCACGACCCTGCCGGTCCCTTCGATCCTACGCACGACATTCTCCGCGTCCTGTTTGAGAGTGGGTTTCACCACCTGTCCCATCAGGACCACGCCATCGACCCCTTCGATCCTGAATATGAGGTTGTCGAAGACCGAGTAATACGGGAGCATGACGAGCTCGTGACGAACCTCCTTGGCAAGCCGGCCATGGATTGCCTCCAGGTCCTGCTTCCCTTTTGTTACTTGGGCAAGACCTGCCACCGTAAAACACGACACCAACAGGAAAAAGCCCGCAGCCCAAGCGGCTCGATTTCTTCTCATACTTCTCTGTGCGCTCATCGTTTTCCTCCTTTCATGGAAATTGGATACGCGCCCATTCAACTGGTTACATCCACGGCCCGAGCCGGGAATTTCTACCGCAGCCCGCGAGATCAAGCTCGCCATCCGGGTTGTAATTCGGAGTTGGGGTATGAAGTCTTTATCTGTGACTTCTTTGCGCTTCTGCAAGAAGTTCAGACTTCAGTCGTCTTTCCCTCTTTGGTTGCGGCCAACGGCCGCGATAGGAAGGACGAGCCGCGTTTCCGATCGAGGTCCGCGCCCAGGCCTCCGCTCGTCTGCCCTCCTACTGGGTCCTCAGGTTCGTACTTGCGAGATCATGTTAACTTCTCGACCTCTCCCAATCACAGACGTGAGCCGTTCTGGCAGGATTCTACACCTGGAGAGGGATGGCGGAGTGGCTCCCGGCTGGTTGTTTTTCCGCGGAATCTGGTTTCAACAAGCCCAGTCTTTTCTTTCAGTTCTATGTTCACATTGTTGCCCGCGAATGCCAGGCGGAAGCGATATGAATTGATATTGGCGACCTCATCATATTCCAGGACAAAAGTCGTGTCGCTTTCCCACATGCCCCGCAATGCGACCGGCAACCCGAACCGGCCGCCGAGTGACAACCGGGGAACGGCATCAAAACTCACCGGCCTCTCTTCGGAGCGGCCGTCCGAAAACTTCAGGCGCACTACCGCGTCATTCCCTCCCGAGAAGGTCAGAGAGAATGATTGCAGGCCCAGGGGATTGCTTTCCAGCGTGTAGGTCCTGCCGGACACCGAACTGGCAGCCCGGGATTCTGCCGGCACGGGTTGCGCCGCCGGAGGCCGTGCGGCTGCGAGTATGGCTGCAGCCAGACGCGACGCAGCCGTCGCATTTTCCGGGATGGACTCATCAGACTTGAGGGACTCGCCAATGATCTTGCCGATATCCCCCGGCTCGAATCCTCCGCCGGTAAACACTACGACAAGGTTCTTGGCGGGCACCACGCTGATGCGCTGACCGCCCCTGCCCAGTCCTTCGTAAATCGGCGGGGTCCTGTCAGGGTATACCCAGAACCCATAGCCATAGTCAGCTCCCCAGTCTGCGCGCGAATGCACCTCCGTCGCGGCCTGAAGCCACTCCGCGGGCACGATCTGCCGATCCTGCCAACGCCCGCGGTTCAACCATAAATAGCCGATCTTGGCCATGTCGCGGGGCTGCAAATGCAGATCACCCCAGCCGTAACTTATGCCATCAGGATCGGCAGGCCAGATGGTGTCGTCGATGCCGAGGGGTTGGAACAGCTCGCGACGGGCGAATTCGAGCGCGCTGGCGCCCGTCACCTGCGAGATGATTCCCGAAAGCAGGTGCATCCCGCCGCTGCAATACTCGAACTTGCTGCCGGGCTCGGCCGCCATCGGAAGATTCAGCATGAACTGCAGCCAGTCCTTGCTCTGCATCATTTCGCTGAGCGTGATTTCCCGGGGACGAAACCGGCAATCGAGCCCCGAGGTCATGGTCAGCAGGTTTTCGACGGTTAAACGGTTTTTCCGCTCGCTGCCGTTGGAAACGGGACGCCGGGGAAAGAGCGCGAGAACCTGCTGTTGAAGCCCGCTGAGCTTGCGCTCGCCGACGGCAATTCCGATGAGGGTGGAGGTCACGCTCTTTGTGACCGACGCGATGTCGTGCATCTGCTCCTGCTGGAAGGGATAGAAATAGGAATCGAGCACAATGTTGCCGTTGCGCACAATCAGCAGGCTGTGGATGGAGATCCTGTTCTGACGGATGTAATCGAATGCCTTGGCGAGCGTTTCCGAGTCCATGCCCTGCGATTCCGGAGAGGTGGAACGCCATTCCCGCGTGGGCCAGTACTTCTCCCGAGAAGCAGGCTGGGCTGTTTGTGCGCGTGACATATCCGCAATGCTCAGGGTCAGCGCCAACGAAATGGCGAGAATGATGACAACGGCATGGTGATACCTCAAATTGCCTCCGCAATCGGATTCACATCCTCGACACAGGCACGCTGGCCCTCATTTGCAGCTTGCCAAGTGTGCCGTTTCGTTTAATTCGACAGCCCGGACGGCAATGGACGCGAAAAACGCCACCAGTAATCGTCGCACAGAACCGGTCGAACTACCGTTGCCCGCATTCATCTGCATCCCCCAGAACCCTGACGCAAACTGTACTAAGGCTAACATCTTTCCGGCGGTACGGCAAAGGCTCCCGGCCAAGTTGGACAGGAAGGACGAGGCACGTTTCCGATGAAGGTCCGCGCCAAGGCCTCCGCGCGTCTGGCCTCCTCCCTCGTCCTCTTCCTCCAGGCCGGATCAATCCGCGCTTGTAGACGTAGAGCTGTTTTCTGAGCGCGAGAATCCGCATAAATGCCACCCGGTCCAGCCAAGCGAAAACAACCAGATTGAGAGATTGCACGACCACCATCATGAGCAGAATCTTCATGCCCGCAGGATGGATCTCAGGAACTCGAAAATCCAATGAAATCAGTTGGGACGGAGTTTTCGCGGAGCACGGCCCCCGTAATCGAGAGAATCCTGCGCCGCCTCAAACGGTGGGACCGCCCGAAGCACCCTCCGCCTCCAGCCCCCGAGAGATCTGTACACCATGACCCTGAGGTTATTGCCTTCGACGACCTCGATGAGCGGCTGGAACCCACCCAATAGGGTCGGGGCACTCCCCCCTATGCTCCGCTGCGCGAGCCGGCGGGTGCCGCACAGGGGGAGGTATGCTTGCGTGCGCGCCTCTCCGGCCCGTTTCAACTCCTTTTATCTCCAATCCCTGCTCAAAATTCGCCCGCTTGCCTGCATGGAGAAAGAATTCCGCATACTCTTATCAGCGATCCGTCGCATGATCTCCCCAACAGGAAAAAGCATTTGCTTATTCACAGGAAGACTCAGCTTCGGGCCGTACTCAGGCTGCCGCAGGCTTGGGCTGGCAGATTGCCGCCACCGTCAAGCCGAACACCACGCTAAGAAGGCTCTCGCTGACGATCCACTTCACTGCGAGAGAGTGTGGCATCGGCAAAATGACCCAGCCGCTCAGCGAGCCGTAAACGACTGCAACCAAGGCCAACAGAATCCCGAAGCGAAAGCCCTGGCCCATCCACGGCTTGGTTTCGACGCCGCGAATGTAGATCAATACGCCGCCGACCACATACATCAAGATCGCCAGTAGCATGGCCCATATTCGCCCAGTCATGGCCTCTTGAGAGCGCCACAGGGACGCCGTATTCACGTAGTCCTGCTTCAGCCAGACGGAATGAATCAGGAGGAGACCTCCGAACTGAACGAGAGATCCCGCAACGATGGCACCGATCGTCTTTTTCATATCCATGTCAACCTCCTCTCCTGCGGATGGTGTAAGCCCTAACCGGTCTTGCTCGGATCGATGTAGCTTAGACCTTTAGGTCTAAGGCTTCCGGCTTTGGTCTTTGAGGTGACTTTCTCGCCGCAGAGAAGAGGCTTACGCCATTTCCGCAGCGTCATCCGCGGGGACCGTCCGGGGCCGCGCCCGCCGCAGCGCCGGCGTGCACGCGTAAATCGCAAAGCCAGCGACGATGATCAGCGCCCCGAACGTCAGCCCGTTCATCCCCAGCACCGTCTCGCGCCCGCCGCGGACGATGGACAGGCTCAAAAGCAGCAGCGGGAACACACCCGCCAGAATCACCCCCCACAAGCCGCCCGGTACGCGGAACCCCCGCTTCAGCTCGGGCTCGCGGATCCGCAGCACCACGAGCGTGACAAACTCCAGCATGAGGCTTACACCGTACAGCATGACGTCCAGCGTGACCAGCCGTTCGAATCCCAGCCCCAGGCAACACGCCCAGCCCGCTGCGCACACCACGATCGCCACCCACGGCGCGCGCGTTTTCGCCTGCGTCTTCGCAAACACTTTCGGCAGCATCCCGTCCTGCGCCATGGCCAGCGGCAGGCGCGAGTAGCTCATCACCAGCGCGTTGAACATTCCGAACGCGCTCATCATCCCGCCGAGCACCAGCGCGAAGCCCAGCCAATTTCCGCCGATGAGCCCCGCCACCTCGGCCCATGCGCCGTCCTTCCCGAACGCCTCTGCGGGTAGGCCGGTGAAGTACACCGCCAGAACCGGCACGATGTACGTCAGCGAAACGAGTATCACCGCCGCGATCATCGCTCGCGGATACGTCCTCTGCGGCCGCTCCACTTCCTGCGCAATCGTCGACGCATTGTCCCAGCCCATGTAGTTCCAAATCGCGATCAGCGTCCCGCCGATGAGTCCCACCGTCGAGGTTACCGGCGCGGTGTGCGCATCCGCGAGCGCCCCCATCTTGAACGGCGCGAGCAGCACTACCAGCGCGAACGGCGCCGACAGCAGGAAGAACAGCCAGAGCGAAGTGATTCCGACGACGCGGATTCCCGCCACATTCAACCCCGCGCAGGCCGCCACGACAAAGAGTCCGACCAGCACCCCGCGGTGGCCCGTCCGGAACCACGGCGCCACCTGCGTCAGGTACCCGACGAACAGCGTCGGATAGATCGCCATGTCAAAAATGCTGGCGGCCAGCGAAAGCCACGCCTCCTGAAATCCCCAGAAATTTCCGAGCCCCCGGCGCACCCACGCGTAGTAACCGCCTTCCGCCGGCAGCGCGCTGGACAGCTCGCCGATCATGAACGTCGTCGGCAAGCTCCACAGTAGCGGTGTCAACGTCAGAATCAGAATCGCGAGCCTATACCCCGCGCCGTGCACGATCTCTTCCGTGCCGTACGTACCCCCCGACACCATGAGGAACGTCGCCGCCACGAGCGGCCAGAGAGTCAGCTTTGCTCTGTGTTTTTTCGCTGCGGGAACTGCGCGGGAAGGTAAATGAGCCGGGAAGGGTAACGTGCTCAATTTTTACTCTCGTCCTCCTTGAGGGAACTTCGCTCTCGCCGCTGCGGGGCAGCGAATTCGCAATCGCAGAATACAAGGTCCCTCGCGGCACGCAAGCGAAAAGTGCGTCGCGGTGAAAGATTTTTGCACTCCCGCATCGAGCGGCTCCCGGCTCCGTCGGTCCTCTGCCAGAGCTTTTCCCGGATCTTAAGCCAGCTGGCATTACAGTCGAAACGTTCGTTGAGTCGTATCAAGGACGACACCTATAGGCTGCGCATTTTGCCACGTGGAGACACGCCGATGCTGCAGATTATAATCGCCACTCTCCATGCTTCTTGATTTCTTCGCGCATGGCATCTGGCGCTAAATCGATTTCCCCCGGCCATGTCGTGGCTCCCATCTCTATAGAAACCTGCGCAAACGTATAATCCGCTTGCGGATTACTCTTCCTCCACTTCCATGAGATGGTATTCACGGGATGAGTCATCTCCCGATTTAGGACAGCATAGCCCACGACCGAATTATCTTAAAGGGATGCTGACTTTCAGACTCTCGAGGGTTTTCCAGAGATTTTTTTGCGGCGATGCTTCAGCCTCCATTCCTGAAGGATCCTGTTGCACGAAGGTCGATCCAGATCGCGAACCACCGCAAGCCACTCGGCGCAATCTGTGTAATTCCCGCAGCTCTTTTCCGGGTCGGGTACAAGGCGATAGGCGTTTTGCTTCCAGAATTGCATTACTTATGACGTCATCATCCAATCCCACATTGAGGGATTCCTCAAACAGACAAATCTTATCGGTAAATCCGAAGACGCTCCTATCCGTTTCAGCGTTTCTTCGGATTCATCGCTGATGCCGATGATCTCCAGATCACTCCGCGGAGTCTCCTTATACAGCCGCGCGAACTCCGGAATCTCCTCGACACATGGCCCGCACCAGGTTGCAGCGTGTACCAGGGAGGGCGGAAGTTGACATAAGACCCCCATATCGGAAGCTGGATGGGGCGCATTCTCGGAGACCTGAACCCAAGAGCGGCAGCTTGTTTTTCCTACCGCGGCCGCTGGCCGCAACCAAACAGGTGTAAGGAGATCGAGGCCGGAAACTTCTTGGAGAAAAGCAAAGAAGTCATAGATAAAAACTCTATCCGCAGGTCCTGACTTACCTCAAATCTGAGTGCGACGATAAATCACGAAGGCGTGCGGCCGGAGTTTCGCCGGCACAGAATTTCGAGAGAATCGGGCGCATCCCCTTGTCGAGCGCATTGGACAGGATGCGAAAGGCTACCTTCTGGACGCGGCTTTCTTCCTCTTCCATGGATGGACGGATTTCCCCTGCGTGCGGCAGGATGGTACTCAATCGCACCAGGTGAACCATTTCGTGGGTCAGGATATAAACCAGGAACGGGTAGAAGTCCGGCTCCAGGTTTTCGCGCTGCGCGGCGGTTAATATCCCCGGGTCATTGAGTTGTATTCGGTAAAAATCGTAGATGGAGTCTTGCTTAGGCAGCACATAGTGCAACTGCTGGACCCGGGCTAGAGTCTCGTCCGGCAGAGGTTCCCATTCGCAATCCTGGCGCGTGACCAGATCGTATTTCAGCTGTTGCCACCGGTAAGGAGGGATGCAGTAATAGCGCGAAGTGCGCTCTTCGGCCTCATCCATTGCCCGGATCGCCAGATTTCTTTGGCCCGGTGAGAATTGCAGGGTTTTTTCGCCAGATCTGTCCTGGCGCCTCCTCTAGTCGGAGTCCTTCCCGGTTTTAGTTGGAGTTGAGCTTACCTTTTCGCTACTCGTGCCCGGCTTCTCACCGGTTTTGGTCGTGTCCTTGGCTTCCGCGTGAGAAGGCTGAGGTTTCTTGGCATAATCGGTAAGATACCAGCCGGCACCCTTCAGCTGGAAGCTGCTGTGACTGATCAACTTCTCGACTTTACCCTGGCAGAATCTGCACTGAGACAGCGGCTGATCGTTGATTTTCTGGAAAGCCTCGAAGATCTCCCCGCACTTTGAACATTTGTATTCGTAAATCGGCACTCCTGGTACCTCCTCCAATGCCTTTAGTCCTAAGATTACATATCTATTCTATATAACTCCGCAATCAGCGCATGTCAAACCATCCACGCCAGATGCGGCACCTTTTAGTCGGCGAAATCGACTTGGACTCGTGCGGGAATCAGGCCCCTGCTTTGCGCCTCCTCCAGGAACAGACGGACGGCCCTTCGCCCATCCTCGCCATAGTCAAGAGTCCTGCGGTTAACGTACATGGATACAAACTGATCGGCATCCTTGGGATCCAGGCCTCGAGCGTATTGCAGAGAATGGGCAAGCGCTGCTTCTCTATGGTTGAGGGCATACTGGATGCTTTCCTTAATGAGGCGCGAGATTTCGCGGATATGATCCGGGCCGAGGTCCCGCTTTATGCCGTTGCCTCCCAGGGGCAAGGGCAATCCGGTCCGGCCGTACCACCATTCGCCCAGATCCAGGACCTTGTGCAAGCCGGCCTTCGCATACGTCAACTGTCCTTCATGAATCAGGAGCCCGGCGTCGACCTGCTTTTGTTCTACCGCATCCATAATCTGATCAAAAGGCATGACGACCGCGTGGAAATCAGGTTCGAAAAGCTTGAGAGCCAGGAATGCCGACGTCATGGTTCCCGGTATCGCGATTTTGCGACCGCGCACATCCTCCGGTTTCCAGGCCTCGCGTGATACCACCAGCGGACCATATCGATCGCCCATGCTGGCGCCGCAGGGAAGCAAGGCATAATGCCCGGCGACATAGGCATAGGCATGGATTGAAATGGCCGTGACCTCATACTCGCCCTGCAGCGCCTTGCGGTTCAGAGTCTCGATATCCTCCATCCGGTGAGTGAAATGATATTCTCCGGTCGGCAGCTTGTTCGCCGCCAGTGCATAGAACATGAAGGCATCGTCGGAATCGGGACTATGTGCAATCCGAATGTCCATCCCTTCCCCTTTCCTGGGTTATCCAAAAGCATGGCGGAGAGCTTAGTCCCGTACCAGGATTCCGTCAACTGGACAATAAGGTCTCTTTAACTCAGGGTTTCCTCTCCTTATGTCCATGGGGCCTGGCACAGCTTACTGTAACGGATCGGCGGCACCTTCGTATATCTAATTACCATCGCCCACGATGGTACTGGGGAATTTGGACTCACTTGGTGGGGTGGCTGGAGTCACGATTTCAACTTTCGCGACAAGACTGCCTCAGACAATAAGGAATGAGAGAGTCGATATGAATGCATCCAATAAATGGTGCAGCCTGTTGCTTGGCTGTCTTCTTCTGACGGGTTTCGCGCGGGCTCAGGAACCAGGGAGCATCAGTGGCAAGGTGACCGACGCTAAAGGCGTGCTGATACCCGCCGCTACCGTCCATCTTCTTGCGGGCGAGGAGGCGAAAGCTGAAACGCTTACGGATGAGGATGGAACTTTCACGTTTCCGAATCTGACCCCAGGTGTCTATAAACTCAGCATCGAAATGCCGGGATTCCAGAAAGCGACGAAGGATGTAGTGGATACGGCTGCGGAGGGAAGCAAGAATCTCACGATTTCCCTCCAATCCACTCCACCTCCCCCCAGGCCTCGACCTGCGGTCCCGCGAACCCCGGCAGGGCAATCTGCCGCGGCACAGCCTGCGGAGAACACTTCGGGCTTCCAGACAGTTCAGACGACTGATTTGCCGGGCATGCAGTTGTTTCAGCAAGATACTGCCCAGAATGGTGCCGAAGCAGCCACTGTCCCGCGCCAGGAAAACCTCCTTTTGATCAACGGGAATTCCGCGAGCCTGGATGCCGGCAACCTGGCTGATCCAGGCTTCCGTCAGCAGATGATGGACTCAGCGAGAGTCATGGGCTTTAATTTGGATATGACCGCAGCCGATAGCGGACAGGGCGGCCCCGGAGGCCGCGGCGGCGACACCGGAGGCTTTGGAGGCGGCGGGGGCAGGGGTGGCGGAGGCGGCGGCAGAGGAGGTGGCCCGGGTGGTGGTGGCGGCGGTGGCTTTGGTGGGGGCGGCGGCTTCCGCATGGGAGGGCCTGGAGGACGCGGGGCAATCTTCCGGCAGCCGAAAATCCAGGGCAGTGTCTCTGAGGTGTTCAGCAATTCGGCACTCAATGCGCGCTCCTACTCCCTGACGGGACAGGAACTGCCCAAGCCGGTTCAAATCGGGGACAATTACAACATTACCCTCGGTGGGGTCTTCCCATTTATCAAGCCAAGAACGACGACCAGTACCAGCAATCGCGGAGGTGGCGGAGGAGGTGGCGGACGTGGAGGTGGCGGAGGCCGTGGCGGTTTTGGCGGCCAGCCCGGTTGGACATTCACGTACAGCGGCAGTCGGAATCGAAGTGCTCAGAATGTGCTCACAACAGTGCCGACCGATCTCGAGCGCGCCGGGGATTTTTCTCAAAGCCTGGTTCAGGCAAGCATCCTCGATCCTAAGACTGGCCAGCGAACGACGGTGGTACAGTCGGTTCAGCTTTATCTGAATCCCCGCGACCCAACATCAGTTTTTACCCAGGTGCCTACGATCGATCCGATTGCACGCGGGCTGCTGGGATTTATACCAAAACAGAACTTGCCGTGCCCGGCGAACCTACCGTGTGTGAATAACTACGCTATCCAGCGCAGCGTTCCCGGCACCTCGGATCAGATTCAAGGAAACGTCAGTGGATTGCGGCTTACCTCCAAAGACAACTTCGCGGTCAACTACAGCATGCGTCGCGGCAGCTCCCTGAATCCCTCGACCTTTCCCGGCCTGGATGCGACACGAACGAACTTCGCCCAGAATATAGGTATTTCCGGGACCCATACGTGGAAGGCGCGCTTGATCTCAAGCTGGCAGGTTACGCTGAATCGCACGCGCAGGGAAGACACCAACTCATATGCCTACACAAATAATGTGGAGGGCAACCTCGGCATCACGGGAGTGTCCCGGGACCCGATCAACTACGGCCCCCCCACGATCAATTTGACCAACTATGGCGATATCTCACTCGCTACGCCCTCCCTCAACCGGACCCAGAGGTTCACGATTTCAAGTGGACTCAGCAGGATAGGTTCCAAGCACAGAATTCAGATCGGGGGTGACATCAACTGGCTCCAGCAGAATACCCGCAGCGACAGCAATGCGCGCGGCACCTTCACCTTCAACGGCTTCGCTACGGCTGGGCTTGACTCCAACGGGCGCCAGATTGCAGGGACCGGCAACGATTTCGCCGATTTTTTGCTCGGATTACCCTATTCCACGGCGCGCCAATTCACGGATCCGGTCACGAATCCCTGGGGCAATGCCACGTATCTGCGAAATCGCACCTTCAGCCTTTACATTCAGGACAACTGGCAGGCGCGTCCCACTCTGACGTTGAACCTGGGATTGCGCTACGAATATAACGGTCCCTCGTATGAGGCATACAATCGTCTGGTCAGCCTGGATGCGGCTCCAGGATTCACCTCGGTGGCCCAGGTATTCCCTGACCAGACGGGACCTTTGAGTGGCCAATTTTTCTCCAGGTCACTTGTGAATCCTGACAGGCTGAATTTCGGCCCGCGCGTCGCCATTGCCTGGCGGCCTTCAGGAAGGTCGCGATTCGTAATCCGGACCGGCTACGGGCTTTTTAACGATAGTTCCACATACTCCTCGATCGTTAACAAACTCATCAATCAGCCACCCTTCGCGACCACTCAAAACCTCGCCACAAGCCCGACGAACCCATTGACATTGAAGTATGGGTTTCCGACCGATCCCAATATGACCATTCTCAACACCTTCGGAATCGACCCGAATTTCAGACCGGCCTATGTCCAGCAATGGAACTTCGATGTCCAGACCCAGATCTCCCGGCTCTATGTTCTGACCGTCACTTACATGGGTTCTAAGGGAAACGGCATCGGCATCCTGCGTGCGCCCAACCGCACCCTCAATTCCGGCAACTTCACGTTCCAGACCAACGGCGGCAGTTCGATTTTGCATGCGGTTCAATTTCAATTAGTTCGTCGATTCTCTCATGGATTCAACGTGCAGAACCAATACACGCTGTCGAAGAGCATCGATGATGTCCCTTCCGGCGTGGCACAAAATGACGCCAACCTGGCGGCGGAGCGCGCGCTGAGCAACCAGGATCAGCGCCACAATTTTTCGACGACTTTCAGCTATGAATTGCCTATGGGCCAGAACCGCAGGTTTTTTGCTACCGCCTCGCCCAAATTGCTGAACTTTATCGCCGGCTGGAATATCAACGGCACCTATACGCTGGCCAGCGGCTCACCGCTGACTGCCCGCTATACCAGCAGCGGCAGCGGCTCAGGCTCTGCGCTCTACAATTCTCTGCGCCCGGATACCACGGGGGTTTCGCCCTCGGTTTCCTGGAGCGACCGCACGATCCTGGCGTTTTTTAATACTGCAGCTTTTGCCATTCCCTCGGGAACTTATGGGAATGCCGGGCGCAACACCATCACGGGCCCGGGAACCAACGTGCTGAGTTTATCGATCCACAAGATGTTCCGCCTCGACGAGAACAACCGCAGGATTGATTTCAGCTGGCAGGTACAGAACTTTTTCAATCATCCGAGTTGGTCGAGCGTGAGCACCGCCATCAATTCACTCAACTTTGGGCAAGTTACCGGCACCCGCCCGATGCGTTCGATGACCTTGAATCTTAGGATCAACTTCTAGAGGCGTTAACCATGTCCAATACATGCCGCACGAATCGATGTCCTGTGAAACTGGGCAGGCTGCCGCTTCTTAGTCTGGGATGCCTGTTGTTTGTTGTGGTTGTCTTGGCATTTTCCCAGACGCCGCAGGAGCAGGTACAACCGGTCAAATCGCAAAGGCCGCTCTTCACGGTTGAATCTGATCTTGTCGTGGTCGACGTGACCGTTCGCGATCGAAAAGGCAATCTGGTCGGCGATCTGACGCGCAACGACTTTAAAATCTTCGAGGATAATCTCCCTCAGGATATCGTCACCTTCTCTGCGGAGAACGTGGCGGTTGGCTCATCCCCGGCGGTGGTGACAGCCCCCGGTGCACCCGAAGTTGCCAAGCCCACCGTGCCCGTCGTCAACCTCGCGCTTACACCGGATCAGCCGCCAAAGAAGGAAGACCTGGAAGGCAAACGGTTGGTCATTCTGTTTTTTGACCTTAGTTCATTAGCAACGGAGGATCTTATCCGCTCGGTAGAAACCGCGCATGAGTTCATTGCCAAACAGTCCGGCCCGCAGGACCTCGTGGCGATTGCCACATACAGCAGCACGCTGCAACTTGTCCAGGATTTTACCAATGACCGCGAGGTTTTGCTTAAGACGCTGGATATGCTCTCATCGCCGGATTCAGGTGATGCGGCGGCGGAAGATCTGAGCGATCCGGATACTTCCGACGATGTGTTCGTGCCTGACACCATGCAGTTCAATATTTTCAACACGGATCGCCGGCTCTCCGCGCTCGAAACCCTGGCAAAGATGTACCGTGAGTTTCCCGAGCGCAAGTCACTGCTCTATTTCTCGAGCGGAGTGACAACCACAGGTGTCGAAAACAACGCCCAGATACGATCCACCGTCGATAATGCCAATCGTTCGAACATGTCGATCTACACCGTGGACAGCCGCGGGCTGGTCGCCCTTCCGCCCGGCGGCGGCGCAAATGCGAGAAGTGCCGGCGTACGTGGCATGTTCAGCGGTGCCGCGATGATGCGGCAAAGGACGAATCTCTCCGGCTCTCAGGAGACTTTGACCACGCTGGCGCATGACACGGGCGGCCAAGCATTTACGGACTCCAACGACTTGAGCCTTGCCATCAAACAGGTCCAGAATGACACGCATATTTATTACGTGCTGGGTTACTTCAGTTCGAACCCGAAGCAGGACGGCAAGTATCGCAAAATCCGTGTCGAAGCGGCTCGCCCCGACGTCAGAGTCGAGCACCGGCCCGGGTATTTCGCATCGAAGTCTTTTGGTCAACTCACACAGCAGGAGCGCGACCTGCAACTGCAACAGGCCATGAACGTGGACCGGCCCTTCGCGGATGTGCCCCTGATTCTGCAAACGGATTACTTCCGCAAAGACAACAGCACGACTCTGGTGCCCATCTCGATCGAGCTTGACGGCGACGGCCTCAAATTCGAAGACAAGGGAGCCAACAAAGAGGGCAAGTTCGAATTCGTAGCGCAGGTTACTGATCCCAAGGGGAGAGTGACGGGTGTTGCTCGGGACGCCGTTCAAGTGCGACTCCCGGCGGATAAGGCTGAAAAGATCAAGGCGGGTGGCATCTTCTATTCGACTGGCTTCCAGCTTCGCCCCGGCGAATACAAACTCAAATTCCTGGTGCGTGATAACGGCACCGGAAAACTGGGAGGTTTTGAGGAACCGATCACCGTACCCGCGCTGGATCTCAAGAAGCTTGATACCAGTTCGATCGTTCTGGGGAGCCAGCTGATGAATCCCAGGGGCGATGCCGGGTCGGGTGTGGCGCACCAGGGCATGATGCGGAGATTCCAGGAGTTGGGTATCGCGTACGATCCGCTCGTGGTCGGCAACAGAAAGGTCGTGCCGAGCATCGGGAATATCTTCCTCAACCGGCAGACCGTATATGTCTTTTTCCAGGTGTACGGCGCCACACCGGATCCTCAGTCCCAAAAACCTTCGATTGAAACGTATCTGACGCTGCTCAAGGACAATACCAAGATCCTGGAGTCCCAGCCCGAGCTGGTCCAAGATTGGACGAAAGAGGCGGCCATATTGGGAGGCAGGGGAGGTCCTGGGCCGGGAGGATTCGGCGGGATGAGGGGAATGGGACGCGGCGATAGGGGCGGCCGGGCCCCTGGGGCTCCTGGAGGACCTGGAGCCAGGGGAGCCCTTCCCACAGAAGACCGGAAGGGGGAGGCAACCGTAGCGATTTCTCTGCCTTTGAAAAGTCTTAAGAAAGGAACCTACACGCTGCAGATCCATGTGCGGGATGCGATCAGCGACGTGAATCTCTTCCGGCGCGTACCCATCGTCATCAAGTAGTTTTGCCATGTCGGACTTGAAAAAATCTACGACTTGATTGGATAGTCGTGGTGGTGGCGGCCTATAATAGATTCGGCAGCGATTTTTGCGGCTTTTGATGATCCGACCCGGATCTCACCGTGAAGCGCTAGCCGGAGTCGGGTATCCAGACCCCTCCTCGATCCGATTTGACTGAAACAAACTGAGCCGAGATGGATCTGAAGGGGAAGGGAGGGAATCAACGTGAAGCTCGCATCCGTGTCTCTTTGCCTGGCTTCGTTCCTATGGCCTGGTTTTGTTCCAGAGCGTCAATTGCCCGCTGGTCGGCAGGCGCAATCTCAAACCTCTCGGGATTCAATTCAGTCTTCTCCCCAGTCTTCCCAGAAAAAGGATCTAACCCCGGATGAGGTGATCAAGGCCTTTTCTGCCAAGGAGTCGGAGTTTTACGAGGCGTGGCTTCAATATGCCTACCGGCAGAATACAGAAGTGCGTTTATTGTCCGTCAATGGGAGCCCGTCACGTGAACGCATGTCACGGATTTCCGATGTTATCTTTCGTGACAACGGTACGCGCGAGGTGCGCGAGATTGAGAGAAGAGGCATACTACGTTCCGTTCAGTTCACCAAAGAAGATGAGGACGTCATCGACAACCTCCAGCCCTTCTCGTTGACCTCCAAAGAACTTCCGCTCTACAACCTGAAGTATGAAGGCAAGGAAAAGGTGGATGAGCTGACCTGTTATGTCTTTTCGGTCAAACCGAAGAACACCAAGGGCAACAGGTTTTACTTCGAAGGCAAGATCTGGGTGGATGATGAAGATCTGCAGATCGTCAGGACCCTGGGCAAGCCGGTCCCGCAGAAAGGGAATCAGCAATTCCCGGAATTTGAAACGCTTCGTCAGTCCATCGATGGAAAATACTGGTTCCCAGTTTGGACGCACGCCGACAGCGTCCTGTACTTCCCCCAAAGCAGAGTGCGCGTGGAAGAGACCATAACTTACGAAGACTACAAGCACTTTGACACAAAAGCCACCGTCACTTTTGGCCCCAAAAAGGATGGGAAGTAAAAGAACAGGACCTCCAAAAGCAGCCACGAATTGCACGGCGCGGAACCAAAAGCCTCAACGCAGAGAAAAGTCATTGGCAAGAAGTTTTCTGCGGCCCCTGCGTTGAGCTTTTGCTTTTCTTGCCTGAATGGCGAGGGCCTGTAAGTAAGCTGGGTTCTGGTTTCCCTAGTTTATGCCGCGGAATTTGGATTGCAGGATGGCGATTTTTTCCTGCATTGTGGGCTCAGGCCCCTTGGGTTCCGGCTTGACTTCGGGTGGCGCGGGAGCCGGAGGCGCGGGCTTGCCAGGCTGAGCGTCATTTTTCCTGGAAGGATTATCGGCGCCCCTCGGGCGCGAATCCCTCCGCCGTGGACGGCCGTCGCCCCTTCGATCCTGCGGGCCGTTCCGCCTGTGTGGTCTCGGTCTGGGTTCGCGGTCTGCCGGCGGGGTCTGGACACCTTCGATCGGTGCAGCCGCGGCAGCGGGTGCACCGGCAGTGGCTTCGGTGGCTCCGCCTGCGGCTGCATCGGCTGCAGGCACAGCCTGAACGGGCGGGGCCGGCCACCGGCGAGGGTTTTTGCGCCGTCTCGGGATGACCGGGAGCAGCGCCTTCATCGACAGTCCGATCCGTTTGGTTTCGACTTCAATGGATATGACCTTGACCTGAACCAGGTCGCCGACCTTGACCGCTTCGCGCGGATCACGAATGAAGCGGTTGGACATCTGGCTGAGGTGAACCAGACCATCCTGGTGAATTCCGATATCGACGAACGCACCGAAGTTGGTGACGTTGGTTACGGCCCCCTCCAGAGTCATGCCTTCCTTCAGATCGGCGATGTCCCGGACCTCTGCCCGGAACCTGGGAGGCGCAAACGCGCCCCTGGGATCTCTTCCGGCCGCGATCAACTCCTCGCGAGTGAACTCGAGAGTCGGTATCCCGACGTGACTGTCGGCGTATTCCTCCAGCTTGAGCCCAGAAATCAAATCCCGGTTCCCAAACAGCTCGTTCACGCTCACATTCAGCCTGGTCGCCATTCTCTCCACGATCGGATAGCACTCTGGATGAATCCAGGAGCGGTCCAAGAGCGACTCGCTGACAGGAACGCGCAGAAACGCGGAGGCTTGCTGGTACACAGCATCGTCCATGCCGGGGACGGCCATCAGGGCGGCACGTGTGGCGAATGGTCCATTGGCGCTGCGATGGGTCACAATTCTGTGCGCCATGCGGTCATTGATTCCCGAAATATAGCGCAGCAGCGAGAAGCTGGCCGCATTCAAATCGGCGCCGACTCGATTGACGCAGAATTGCACGGTCTGAATCAGGCGCCTGTGGAGTTCCTTCTGATCCACGTCATGTTGATACTGTCCCACTCCAATGAGCTTGGGATCGATCTTCACCAGTTCGGCCAACGGATCCTGCAGGCGGCGCGCTGTGCTGATCGCAGAACGCGCGGCCACCGGCAAATCGGGAAATTCTTCCCGGCCGGTGCGCGAGGAGGAATACACGACCACTCCGGCGTCATTTACCGTGGCGATCATGACCGTTTCCATCTTCTCGTCCGCCAGGATTTGACGCAGGATCTTTTCTGTCTCTCTCGCGCCTGTGCCGCTTCCAATCGCCACGGCGCTGATATTGTGCTTGCGGATCAACTCAACGAAAGCAGTTTTGGTTCCCTCGAGGTCGCTTTTGGGAGGTCTCGGGTAAACCACCACTTCCTCCAGGAACTTGCCGTGTTCATCCACAGCGGCGAGCCGGCACTCTTCGCCTTTTCCGGCATCTACGCCGATGACGGGGATAGCCCCTGCCGGGGGCGACAGAAGCAGGTTTTCAAGATTCTCCTGGAACACACGGATGGCTTCGCGATCGGCGCGCTCCTTCGACTGGGCGCGAACTTCGGTCTCGATCAAAGGTCGCAGGATGCGGTTGTAGCTGTCACGGGCTGCCACCTCCAGGACTGGGACAAAAGTGGATTCACGATCCTTGATGATCAGATCCATGATCAACTGGACCGCCTTGGCAGAATCACATTGGATCGATGATGTGAGGACTCCCTCCTTGGTCCCCCTCCGGATTGCCAGAACACGATGGGATGGGATCGAAGAGACGGATTCACGGCGATCGTAGTACATGTTGTACTTGGTCTTTTGCCCGGCCTTTGCGGGGACCACCGTTGAAACCACAAACCCTTCTTTCCAAAGCATCTCCCGGAGCGCTTTCCGCAATTCGAAGTTTTCGGCAATCCAGTCGGCGATGATCTCCGCAGCACCCTGAAGGGCTTGCTGCCGGTCAACCACCCCTTTGGCGGCATCAATGAAAACGTCGACGTGTTCCTCCAGGCTCCAGGCATCCGGATCCTGACCCCAGATGTATTCGGCGAGGGGTTCCAGCCCTTTTTCCACGGCTTCGCTCGCCCGGGTTTTTCGTTTTGGCCTAAACCTGTGGTGCAGATCCTCAATCTCAAACCGGTCCCAACGGCTCCCGATCTGCTCGCGCAATTCCTCGGTCAATTTGCCCTGCTCGGTCAGAGACTTGATGAGCTGCGCACGACGTTCCTCGAGCTCTTTGTAGTAGATCATCCGTTCCTGGATGGCTCGAACTTGGGCTTCATCCATGCCCCCGGTGGCTTCTTTGCGGAAACGGACGATAAAAGGGGCCGTTGCGCCTGCTTCGAAAAGAGCGAGTGTGGCGGATACGGACGATGCCGGTAATGCTACTTCCTGGACGATATGTATGATGATTGCAGGATCCATGCGCGATATTCTTACTGAGCCTTGATCCATAATCAAGGCATTATCATGGGGGCACCGCAAAATGTTCTGTTTAGAAAACTTCGGTTCTTTCCCGGCACGAAATGCCGAGCTCCGCCAGTTCGTCGAGCACCGGATGGTAAATGTCCGGTGTAATGGGTCGCAAGACACCCGTTCTCTGTATCTTTCCAGCTAAAATCCTATCGACGCCGATCGCCGCCGGCAGAGAGACGGTCCGCGACATGGACGAGTCGCCGCCAGGAATGCCGAAGTCGATCAGCTGGGAGAGGATACGCTCGCACTTGCCATCCGGGAATTCGACGCGGAAGTCGTGACAAAGCACAAGCATATCTCGTTCGCCGAGTTTGAAAGCGAGTTTCTCGAACATCCGTTCACCCAAGGCATCCAGGGGAGTTGTACGATCAACTCTGAACTCGAGATCGGAAAACATTCCCAGCCACTCCAGGTTTAGAATCGGAAACGACTCTCTGGGTATGCTCAATTTGACCGCAGCTGCTACCCTTAGATCTTCCGATGCACTGCATCGCATCAAGTTGCGCATAAAACCGGCATAGGTTTTCCCTCGAACCTCGACCTCTTCGAGGGAAAGCAGCCCGAGTTTTCCGATGTTGAACATACAATCGCACCAACCCATATTGCGCAGCGTGGCCCGGACCATCGTATGAATTCCGTGCAGGCCATAGATGTCGACATAGCTGATGGAGTCTCGATTGGGGTAGGCTTCAAAGTCACCCAGGCTTTCCACTCCAAGAATGTGCATGTCCCGGAAGAGACGATGCGGCGGCACATCGATCCTGCGGCCGTCCAGAAGATAATGAGCACGGTTGCATCCCGCCAGCAGCACGCCTCTCGGTGCCCACGAGAATTTGTAGCCGAAGGGATTGTCGTTTGCCTCAGGAGCGGGCAGTCCGCCGCAGTAAGAACGGAAGGCGACGATTCGGCCACCGCGCAGACGTGCAGCGTCGATGACACGCATGGCGGACATATGATCGAAGCCAGGGTCGACGCCGATCTCGTTCAGGATCGTGACACCTGCTGCGCGAGCAGGCTGGTCGAGTTCCTGCATGGCCGGGGACACATATGATGTCGTCACCATGGGCTTGCGCTGGGCGATGCATTGTCTTGCCACCACGGGATGGAAATTAAATGGGAGCAGGCTGACCGCCAGGTCGCATTCGGCGACGAAGGCCTCCAACCCCCCCTCCTCCTGCACGTCGAGGCGAAAAACGCTCCCGTTTGGATGCCCGGCAATCATTTCAGACGCCCTGTCGACCAGGAGCGTGGCAATCACTACCTGATGCCCCTTGTTGAGCAAATAGCGCACAAGCGGTCCGGCGACCAGCCCGGATCCCAAGACTAATACCCGTTTCATGATGTTCCACAACTCCTGCGGTACAGGCCTGATCCGGTACCGACAGAATGATTACATCGGGCCGATGCCCGAGTCCATTGGATCCACTCTTCCGGTGAAACCAGTAGGAATGAGCCGCGGCTATTTGAATCGCCCCGACCCCGACTGCATATCATGCACCGGAAGCGAGGTACTGACGGAGGTAGCGATAGGAAGGCGTCAACTCACCCTTGTGAACGATGACCGCTTTCTTAAGATGTGCGGGAAGATCAAGCTCTGCGAAATCGGTCTGCCAATTTGCTGCGGCGAGGCTGCTTACCATATCCCGTAGCACATCGCTGAAATACTCGGAAGATTCTCTGGGAAATTCGCACGGCAGGTTATCGACCGCCATGATGGCCGGCCCAGGACCAGCGACGCCGTCGTGAACTGTGTCCTTATCCGGATCGTAAACAAAACAGGGAGAGTCTGGCGTCGCGGCCTTGAGCGTGACCTCGATGCTTCCTCCGATGTCACAACTGACATCCCCGATTACCTTGAGACGCGGATGCCGGCCCGCGCCGAAATTCCGGCGCACCCACTCTCGTGTGACCAGTCTCGGATACCGTTCCTCCCAATGGATGGCATTGACGAGCACATCAAGGTAAGGGAGATGCTCCTCGAAGCAAATGCGGTAGTGCTCGGGATTCCTGTAGTAATCATGCAGATCAAACAGAGCAGTGGCTTCGATGGGCCGCACCATATCCTCTTCTCTGAATACCACCTTGAAGATCTCTCCCCATTCAAAACCGGTATCCGCTTCGATGGGCAGCTCAGACACGGAAATCTCCCGGACATTCAGGCAATCGAGGATTTCCTGAGCACCTCGGGACACATTGCCATAGCCGGAAATCCCTATCACCAGAGGGCGTAAGGCTGGAGGCAGGCCGACACGCAGTATCTGCTTTCCCAGGTCGGACAGGTGTCCCTTGGCGGCATCGAGATCGTGGTATTCGTAGGCGTGCTTTACTTGGGACAGCGGGGTTTGTATGCCTTGTGCCATAAGGCGCCGCCCCAGGCACCAGAGCGTCTCGACCATTCCGGCATAACCGGCGTGACGTCCGAAAAAGATGAGCCGGCGGTTCTGTTCGTCCGCGATTTTCTCGTAGTCGACAAGGGTGCAACCCGACTCGAGCAGACGGCTGAGCATGGGCATATTGAAGGCCTGACCTTTGACGACGTGGGCAAAGAATACATAGATCTTGCCCGGGGATATCGAGGCAGTTGGCACCTCTTTGACTGCCAGGATCATCTGGGCAGGCCCGAGGTCATCACTCACCTCCACACCGGCATCCCGATACTCTTCCTCACGATAGACACGGATGGGTGAAGGCTGGATCAGAAACCGCAGGCCCTGGCCGGTCTGCAATTTCGCTACATCGGCGGGAATGAGAGGCACACGCCGTTCCCATTCGTTTTTATCCTCTCTGCGGATGCCAACGGTGACAGGCATGACCTCGTACCTTTCGAGAGCCGTCCAGGCTGGTGTGCGCGAGGCGCACCGTGCCCCATCATAATTCCTGGGAGCATTTTTCGGCAGCGGCGGCTAGTAGCCCCAGGCGAATATCGTATATGCCGTGCGCCGCGGAAAACCGGGCGAGAATAGGATTATACACTAAAGGAGTTCACGCTGATTCGCTCTACCCGATGTTTTATTTGTCGTTTGGAAAGGCGGCAGAAATCGATGACTCCGAGGCGCAGGCAGGATAGGATCCCGGCAAGCTTGTCCCTCGGCTTGACTGAATTCTGGAGTCAGGAGTCAGAAGATAGGAGTCAGAATGAGCTCAGCGGTGACTACGAGATCGGCAGTTGATGCCAAGGGGCGGCTGCCGCAGCAGGGGCTGATGCACATGGTCTCGCCCATTCTGACTCCCGGCTTCTGACTTCTAACTCCTGGCGCTGGTCGGCCTTGAGTATCCTCCTGCTACTCGTCGACCGCGCGCGCGAAGCGTGAGATGGTGTCGCGGACAAGATCACTGATCTCCTCGTCCATAACCCCTTTCTTGGTGTCCGCGTAAGCTATGAACTTGTGATAGAGGGTTTCGAGCTCATCCTTGGAGATGGGGTACCCGAGATGCCCGCACCGATCCATGAGCGCATGACGCCCGCTGTGTTTGCCCAAAACCAGGCGGCTGGCAGGCACGCCGACGGTCTTCGGATCCATGATCTCATAGGTTGTGCGTTCCTTGAGGAAACCATCCTGGTGGATTCCGGCTTCATGGGCGAAGGCGTTGCGGCCAACGATCGGTTTGTTGGGCTGGGGACCGAAAGTGATAATTCTCGACAGCATTTGGCTGGCGGAGAAAATCTGTTCACTGACAATGCTGGTCTCGAAGGGGAAGCGGTCGCGCCGGGTGCGCATGGTCATGACAACCTCCTCGAGAGGACAGTTGCCGGCCCGTTCTCCGATTCCATTGATTGTGCATTCCACCTGGCGCGCTCCCGCCTGGACTGCGATCAAAGAGTTTGCCGTAGCGAGTCCCAGATCGTTGTGGCAATGAACACTCACGACTACGCCCTCGCCGAGGGCATCGACCATCCTCCGGATCAGGGCTCCGAACTCGTCGGGAGTCGCATACCCCACGGTGTCAGGCAGATTGACGGTCCGCGCCCCTGCAGCTACCACCGCCCTGCAAACCTGTTCGAGATAGTCAGGATCCGTCCGTGTGGCATCTTCGGCGGAGAACTCGACGTCATCCACATACTTTCGTGCCATCTCGACTGCGGCAGCCGCCTCTTCCAATACCTGCTGGCGAGTCTTCTTCAGTTTAAATTTCAAGTGAATATCGCTGGTAGCGATGAAAGTGTGCAGACGAGGCCGCCGCGCCAGCGCCAGCGCCCGGGCAGCATGCTCGATATCGATTTTGCAGGCTCGTGCCAGAGCCGCAACCCGGATTCCGTTGAAATCCCGGCCGATGATATGAACCGCCTTAAAGTCACTCTCGGAAGCGATCGGAAAACCCGCTTCAAGGATATCCACGCCGAGTTCCTGCAGCTTGACTGCCATCTGGATCTTTTCTTCCACGATCATGCTACATCCCGGTGACTGTTCGCCATCCCGGAGGGTGGTGTCGAATATGTATACCCGTTCATTCATCGTCTGCATCTCCTTAAAGTAAAAGAGGTTCCTCCACTGTTCCGTTCACTTGGGCTGATCGCGAAGTTGGAACATAAGGCATGGGAAAACGGGATACCCCTTCTGACTTCTGTCGGCATTGTGCTGTCACTAGATGAATTCTTAAACCCGATTGCTGGAGGATATTATCGTCACGAGAAAACGATTTGACAAATTTATAATTATGTAACATTATATCAGAAATATTTATTTAATAAGACAATCTGATGGAGTGTTTCATGAACATCAGCGACATAGATTATTATCCGATCAAGGTATTCCACGCGGTGGCGACTGAAAAGAGCTTTTCTCGTGCTGCAGAAAAGCTGCTGCGCACACAGCCTGCAGTTTCGATGATGGTCCGGCGTCTCGAGGATGACCTGGGGGAGAAACTGATCGACCGTTCCGGCCGCGACCTGATTCTGACGGATACGGGGAAGATCGTGCTCGAATATGCAGGCAGGTTCCAAAACCTGCAGAGAGAACTCGAGAACTCGCTGGCCGAGTTGCGCGACAATGCTGCCGGCAGGCTTGTGATCGGTGCCAATGAGTCAACGACGCTGTATTTGTTGCGGCATCTGCAGCGCTATCGGCGCGTGTTCCCGCGCGTCAGGATTCAGGTACGCCGCAGCCTCTCCAGCAGGATTCCGGAGCAGCTGATCCGTGGGGATCTCGAGCTGGGGGTCATCAGCTATGATCCGGGGGACAAGAGCCTGGAAGCGCGCGTGATTTACACCGATCGCCTGGCGTTTGTCGTTTCTCCGCAACATCGGCTCGCCCATCGCGACTCAGTTGCGATCAACGAGTTGGGGATGGAAATCTTCATCGCACACAATGTCACCTCTCCCTATCGCGAGATCGTCCTGCGGGAGTTCCAGAGGCAGAAGATTCAGCTGAACATGGATGTGGAGATGCCTACGGTGGAGTCGATTCGCAAGCTGGTCCAGCGAAATGAAGGAGTGGCGTTCCTGCCGCACATGTGCGTGGAACAGGAACTGGAGCAGGGAACGCTGCGCGAAATCAAGGTCAAGGAGTTGGAGGTCGAGCGCAAGATCTACCTGGTCTATCCTGCACACCGGACCTTGAGTCACGCTGCGCGCGCCTTCCTGGAGCTTGTCCGCAAAGGCCGATCCTCGACAGCGGACCTGGGCAATTGACGCGCGGGAATCAGTCGGGAAACCGACTCGGAGTGTGATTCTGAATTCTGGGTTCTGATTCCTGAATTCAATTCGTGGGCCGGGGGCCGGGAGTCGGAGGCCTGAGGTCTGGGTACGGAGTGCGGGCGCGATAGAAGATGTAGAATGCGAGCGCGAACACGGCTCCAGCCGCAAGGTACCAGCCCAAGGTGAGGTTGCCCACGGCATGTCCCGACTCGGACAGCCAAAAACTCAACGCGTTGTTGCCGGCATGCATCACCATGCCTGGAAAAATTGAACCGGTCAGCAGAGCTATGGCGGTCAGGATTACGCCCAGGAATGCCGTCGGGAGTATGCGGAACAAGGCGACGTGAAAGAAGCCGAAGATGATCCCTACAACCAACGCCAAAACGGCGGGCCGGAACTTCCGGCGCAAGCCGTGGAGCAGGGTGCCGCGGAAAGCAATTTCTTCGCAGATCCCGGGTAGGATAGAAATCAGAATAAAGACCTGCCAGACCGGGACATCCTTGGGCATGAGGTCGCGGCCGAACTGCTCCAGTACGCGCTCGGGAACCGGAATGATCAGGTTCGTGAGCCGGAAGACACCGGTGGCGACCACAAGCCCGGAGGGGATGGCGAGCAGAATCCCGAGCCAGACGAGCGGTTTTACCGGACGCAGTGCGAGGGCTGCGCATACGTTCAACCGGTACCTCCGGATCATCAACAGAGAGCCGCCCAGGAAGATGACGAGCTCATTGAAAAGAAGTTGGGCTCTGAACGTGGCCAATTGCGGGATATTGAGCGCCACCGCGAACAAGACCACGCCCAGGACCGCGTACCAGCGCAGCACGTGCTTGGGAAAGAGCGCGGCACCGCCGGCAAGATCGGCTGCGTCCGACTCGCCTGCTGTGACCAGGCTTTCTCTCGACAGCATTCTCGCGGAAGCGCGCACGGCCCAGGCTGCTGCGAGCGTCATCACCGCAAACACCGCCGCAAGCATCGGCCAGTCGAACTTGCCCACCATGATTTCACGCACTGCGACGCTCACGTTGGCTATCGGAACCAGGACGATGGCCGAGCGCAACGCCACTCCCGGAAGCACACCAGCCAGGGCGGGGACCGTGCTCACCAGGAAGACCGGGAAAAAGTAGAGTTGCGCTTCCTTGTAGGATTTTGCATAAGCCGAGATCATGAGCAGGATGGATGCCGTGAAGGCCGCCATTGGGACAAAGAGCAAAAGCAGCGTGATGATGGTTATCGGCGGCGCCTCGATCGCCCAGTTCGGTGGGAGCTTGATAAGCTTAAAGGTCACATAGGCCAGGAGGTTCGCGATCTGAACGAACGTGACGATCAGTGAGACGGTCACAATGAGGAGCTGTTTGGCGGCCACGATCTCGCCGCGCCGCGCCGCGGTGGTCAGCAGCGTTTCGAGAGAGCCGCGCTCCTTCTCGCCGGCGATGCTGTCCATGGCCACGATGGAACCGGCGCTCAAAAGGAATGTCAACAGGAACAGGGTCAGAAACCGTCCGATGTAGGAGCCGGTCACCTGGGCAGCGCTGGCGACATTGGTCTCAGCGTAGGGCATGACCTGATCAGGGTTGACCGGGAATCCATGCTCCCGAAGGAGGCCGTCGCGTTGCGCACGCCGCGCCCGGGACAGAAAACTCCGCATCTTCGCACTTCCTGCCTGCGAGTCATCGCGATCACCCTGAAAATAAATGCGGATCAGGGGTACACCGGGAAGCCGCGTAGGTTCGACCACCGAGGATGATCTGCCCCCGGCTTCCGCCTTGCTTTGAGATGCATTGGGATTTTTGGGCAAGGCGTCAGCTTCCTTCCCGCTTAAACCCTCGAGATAGAAGTGAATCTGCCCGGCTTTCAGGCTCGCGTCCGGTTCATCGACCTTTTGTTCCTGGAACCGGAAGTCGGCGAGGCTGTCTTTGGAGCTCTTGCCGGGTGCGGCTGCCCCGGCCTGCGATTCGGGACTCTTGGCGGATGCTTCTTCCGCAGTCTCCGAGCGCGCCTGCCGGATCCATTCGCGAACCTGCTCGGCCTGCGATCCGCTGATGGCATACTTATACAAAGCCGCGGCCAGTTTTTTCTCACGCCGCTCGGTGGTGGTCTTGGTTGCAAACACCATTACGGGATAGATGATGAGCGGCAAGACAATGGCAACGATGATCGTGCGCCGGTCGCGCAGGAGCATCCGCAGCTCATTGCCGAACAGGACGCGAACAGTTTGCCAGTTCATTCCTGACCCCTCGCGTAGTGGACGAAGATATCCTCGAGATAGCGCTGGCCCGTAGCCCGGCGCAGCCCTTCCAGGTTGTCACAGGCGAGAATGCGGCCGTCGTGGATGATCGCGATGCGATCGCAAAGCTTCTCCGCTTCGCTCATGATGTGGGTCGAGAACAGGATGGTCTTACCTTGCGCGCGGAACTCCTTGATCACCTCGTGCATCTCGAGGGCGTTGAGCACGTCGAGACCGACCGTGGGTTCATCAAAAATCAGGAGCGGGGGATCATGCGCTACCGTGCGCGCGATGGAAACCTTCTGCTTCATGCCCGTGGAAAGCTTGTCCACACGCGCCGAGGCATATTTAGAGATCCCGAAACGCTCGATAAGATAGTCGACGCGCTGCTTCACGTCCCCGGCATACTGGTTGATGCGCGCGAAAAACTCGATCGTCTCGCGTGCCGTCAGACGCGGATAGAGTGCCGTGGAGGCCGAAAAGAAGCCGAGGCATTTCCGTACTGCCGTGGGGTCAGCGGCTATATCATGGCCCAGAATTGAGGCACTGCCGCCGGTCGGAGTCAGGATCGTCGAGAGCATGCGCAGCGTGGTGGTTTTGCCGGCACCGTTGGCCCCGAGCAAGCCGAAAACCTCACTAGGATGACACTCGAAGTCAATGCCCTGGACGGCCTTCACTTCGCCGCGCGCTTCGTCGTAGAAAGTCTTCACCAATCCCCGCACGACCACAGGATCCATGGATTATTGCCTCCCTCGGTTCTTGCCACCGAGCAATCGTTCTTTTAAAAACTTGAGGAAACTGCCCCCGTAGCTGCCCATGATGAAGTCCTCATAGCGAAGGATCGTGGTTGCGAGCCACAAAGCCAGAATGACGCAAAGCACTTCTATCGCGAGGGTGATCCCGATGAGATGCCAATGAAAGGTTCCGGTGATGGCCTCGCGGAATACCATAGCCACATTGATGATGGGAATCAGTGCCAATCCCGTCGTGAATTGAATCCCGGGGGCCTGCAGGAACAGCACCGGCATGAAGGTGGCGATATAGAATGGGCTGACCATCGCCTGCCCCTCCCGGAAAGTTCTGGCGAAGGAGGCGAAGATCATCATGCCCGCAGCTATGAAGGCGGCCAGCAGGACCGTCAGCAGCAGGATCAGCGGCATGGAGAAAAGCGGGATCTGGAAGGTTAGATCCTCTGCTTGTCCGCCCAGGAGCGGGGAGAGGATCGATTTCATCGACAACAGCATCGCGGTCAGGTTCAAGAGCCCGGCGAGTGCTGCCATGGTCGTCACGTACAGATACTTGGCCACTATGATGTTGGCGCGCGCGGTCGCAAGCGTCATCGATGTTTCCCATGTCGACTTCTCACGCTCGCCCGCCGTGCTGTCGATCGCGGGGAACATACATCCGATGGCTACCATGATAATCAGGAAGAGGGGCAACATCAGCCCGAGGATGAACTGTCCCATCTGGCGGCTGGTCGCGATATTTTTTGACTCGATCCAGAACTGCTGCAACTGTGCCGGGGAGATGCCAAGCACTCCCGCCTTCCGTTCGAAATATTGGTCCCGGTAACGCAGGAGGATCTCTGTGAGGCGGTCGCGGGCGATTCCGCTCCGATCCTTGGAGTTGTCAAACGTAAGCCGGACTCGGAAATTGCCCTCCAGTGAATCTGCGCCTGCGGCAGGCGGCAGGAATTCGGCCAGCAGATCGAGGGTTCCCTCACGGATATCGGCTGTCGGATTCTGCGAGTTCTTCAAATCGATCCGGATGTCACGCTCAAATTCCTTCTTCAGCAGATCGTGCTCTTGCGGCAGGCCCTGAAGCATCACCCGGGATGCAAACCCCTGGGTTTGCCCGCCGACGAAAGTGATGCCGGTATAAACCAGCCAGAGGATGACGGGGTAAAGGAAGATCGGCAAGAGAATGCCGTTAACGACGATGTTGCGCTCGCGCAGCGCGGAACGCAACTCGCGCCAGTAGAGTACTCGGATATCCGCGCCGCGAAATTTTTGCATGATTAACTATCCGGGACCTGGGATGAATATCCCAGCCGGAGTCATGCTGTCAAGCAATTGCGCAGGTCAACCCACCGGTGATCCAGGCACTGCGGAGGCAATACCCTGTCCAAAAGCCAGCCACAAAAACCACGAAGAATTTTGTGGTTAGGTTAGTGGCTTGGTGTCATTCGCGGCCAGGGTTTTTTCGCCCTTGTGTACCCAAAGGCACCAATGACACGAGATTCCGAAATGAGTCCCTGGCTGGTCTCTCGGTTTCGCTAGCGCCAGATGCGGGGGAAAAAGAATGGGATACTCTTGCCCGGCTTGCTTTGAGGCTTGGAGCGAACGGCCGGAGTCCTCACGGCCTTGTCTATTTCCGCCTGGGTGAACATCACCTCTCCATAGGCAAAGCGCAAAGGCTGTTTCAACTCCAGATCGAGCTGAATCCCGGGTTCCAATACCAGATTGCGATCCCTACTTAGCAGCACGATGGCCAAGCCGGCTGCCGCGCCGGCACCCGCGCCAATTCCTGCGCCTGAGGCGCTTCGGTTGACGACCGATCCAATGATCGCACCCTCGCCCGCTGTGCCGACCACTGTGCCTACGTCGGCGCCTTTGTTACCCGTTCCGCTCTGCTCAACTGTTTCCGTCCTGCGATTGATCTTCTCTGAGCCCGGGCCATGAATTCCGTGAAAATTGGCTACCAGGTTGCGCTCGACTCCGTTGGGCAGGAGAATGGTATCGAATCTGACGCCAATCCGCCCCTTACCCGAAATCGTTCCGGGTTTCCCGACTTCGGTAACCGTGCCTTTGATGATAGAGCCGCGGGGAATAATCAGCCGCTGCTGGATGTAGATGGGATAGGTGGTGTCCGCATAGAAGGTATCGCCGACCTGGGTGTTTTTGGTGTTCAGGTAGGTGTTGAGAACCGCCGGCAGTATGGTACCTGCAGGCACGATGAGCTCAGGGTCCTGTGGCGGCTTCAGGGCGGCCTCCTGTGTCGATTGCGGAAGGCCCACAGCTGTGGCTAACATCAATGCCCAAGAGCAGATGAACAAAGCTCGCACGTTTCTCATAAACACATCCTCTCCAGGCTTGCCAATTCCCACTCTACTCCTTCCCGGGGAAGGAATCCAGCCTCGCATATCTAGATGCATTTCCTTGCTCGAAGGTTCAGTAACCCCCGGTTCTCCAGCCCATCGGGCTTCAAGTGAAGGGTCCTGCCCTCCCTCTCCCGAGTGTGCTAAAATCAAGATTTTTAATGAGTTTCATCCTGCAAGCAGGGGAGATTGGAATGCCGCCGCCATTAGCAAGCTCTGAACCATCGTCGAGCAGAGAGCCGCTGCCGCGCCTGGAAGGATTGATTGTCGGCGGGGGGATCTCCGGCCTTTCCCTGGCACATTGGCTGGGGCTGGCCGGCCGCCCGGATGGTTGGGAACTCTGGGAGGCCAGCAGCAGGCTCGGCGGCACAATTGGCACGGATCGCGTGGGCGGATATTCTGTCGACTGGGGGCCTAATGGCTTTCTCGATCGCGAGCCGCTGACCTTGCGCCTCGTGGGGGAGGTGGGGCTTTGCGCGTGCCTTGAGCCAGCCAATGCCAGCAGCCAGAAGCGGTTTATCGTGAGGCACGGGCGTCTACATCCGGTGCCGCTTTCTCCCGGCGCAATTTTGGGCACCGGCCTTCTGAGCCTCCCGGACAAGCTGCGCATTTTTCTTGAGCCTTTGATCCCGGCTCGCCGCGATATCGGCGAAGAGTCGGTCTACGACTTCGCAGCCCGCCGGATTGGACGCGGAGCCGCCGAGTTCTTTATCGATCCGATGGTATCCGGGATCTTTGGCGGCCTGGCTCGCGAATTGTCTCTTCCGGCCTGCTTTCCCATCATGAAGGAGATGGAGCAGCGCTATGGCGGGCTGGTGCGCGCGCTGATCGCGCGGCAATTCCAGCGCCGGAGCGCCGATCAAGGCGCAGCAAGATCCAGAGAAAGCGGACCTGCGGGACCGGGTGGACATCTGACTTCCTTCAAGGGAGGCCTGGATCTTGTCGTAGAACGGCTGCAGGAGCGTCTGCATGCCATGATCAGGATCGACCGGCCGGTAGCGCGGATCGGCTTCAGGGACGGCATGTGGGAAGTTTCGGATCAGGGCGGGCGGCGAATTCTCGCCCGGAATCTCGTCTGCGCCTGCCCTACATTTGCCGCGGCCAGCATATTCGAGGAGTACGATCCGGAGCTGGCTGCCGCATTCGAAGCCATCCCCTATGCCCCCATCGTTGTAGTGGCTACCGGGCACAGGCGCGACACCATTGCTCATGAGCTCGACGGCTTTGGTTTTTTGATTCCTCGATCGGAGGGGCTGCGCGTTCTCGGATCGATCTGGACGTCCTCGATATTTGCGAATCGTGCTCCTGCAGGTTATGTGCAGTTGCGCTCGATGCTGGGTGGAGCCGGGGATCCTAGAGCCATCGATCTGTCGGAGGATGAACTCTGGAGCACTTTGCAGAGCGAACTCGGGCCCCTGATCGGGATCATGGACGCTCCGGCTTTCCTGCGTGTCTATCGCTGGGAGCGCGGGATCCCGCAGTACACCATCGGTCACATCGAGCGGCGCACGCACCTGGAAGAGCGGGCACGACGGCATCCGGGGCTCTATCTTGTCGGCAATGCCTATTATGGCGTGGGGCTCAATGATTGTGTGAAGATGGCACACCGGGTTGCCCAACAAATCCAGGAGGACAACCTGGGATCTGGGACCTTGGACCGGAATCCGCGATGAGCCGCGCCTGATTTTCATCGGTCCGATGTCGAGTTATTCGAGACGAAATCCTTGATCAAATGTATAATGCCGGGTCGTCAACTTGGGAATGAAACACGACAATTCATAAGTGAGGAAGCAATACTAAGCAGGTAAAGGAGAGAATATGGATCTGAGCACTCGTTATCTGGGAATGAAACTGCGGACTCCGCTCGTACCTTCCGCCTCGCCTCTTTCGGAAAACGTCGATAATATCAAGCGGATGGAAGACGCCGGGGCATCTGCAGTTGTTCTCTATTCCTTGTTCGAAGAGCAATTGACACGGGAACGGGAAGCGCTTGAGCATCACCTCGCCCACGGCACGGAGAGTTTCGCCGAAGCCCTGAGTTATCTGCCGGCGCCCGAGGAGTTCCGGGCAGGCCCGGAAGGTTATCTCGAGAAGATACGAAAGGCGAAAAAGGCAGTCGGCGTTCCGATTATTGCCAGCCTCAACGGAGTTTCAATTGGCAGTTGGGTAGATTTTGCCAAGAGGATCGAGGAAGCCGGCGCCGACGCGCTCGAACTCAATGTCTATTCCATTCCCACGGATATGACGCAATCCTCTGCGGAGATTGAGCAGGCCTATATCGATATTCTAAAGGCCGTCAAATATGTTGTGACCATTCCTGTGGCACTCAAGCTGAGCCCGTTTTTCAGCAACGTGGCCGGCATGGCCAGACGTTGCGATGAGGCGGGCGCCAATGCTCTGGTCCTTTTCAATCGGTTTTACCAGCCGGATATGGACCTCGAGAACCTCGAGATCCGCACCAATGTGCTGTTGAGCACGCCTCAGGCGCTCCGTCTGCCGCTGCGTTGGGTTGCGATTCTGTATGGGCGAATCAAGGCCGATATGGCAGCGACGAGCGGTATCCACAGTTTCGAAGACGTCCTAAAGATCCTGATGGCGGGCGCAAACGTAGCTCAGCTCTGTTCTGTACTGCTGCAGCACGGCATCGGACATATCCGCCAGATCGAAAAGGGCATGGTCGAGTGGATGGAAAAGCACGAGTACGCGTCGGTGAACCAACTGCGGGGCAGCATGAGCCAGCAAAGCTGCGCGGACCCCTCCGCCTTCGAGCGCGCCCAGTACATGCACTCCGTACTGTCCTACAAAGCCTAGGAGCCCTTCCGAGAATTAGGAGGGGTCGCCGCCCATGGGGCTTGCGAGGCGAGCTCAAGGCGCGAGGAGGAGGCGATGTCGGGGCACATCGTTGACGACGAGCAACGCGGAGATCGCCCCGCAACCCCCATGCGCCCTTCGGGTTCCGGCGGCGCGGGGGCATCTGCGGCGTTGGCACTCCTCGACGATGTACCGAGACATCGCCTGCGTCGCTCCGCCTT
>JBGQNR010000043.1:0-33113 GCA_041501225.1 Acidobacteriota bacterium | reverse complement strand
GACATCGCCTGCGTCGCGCCGCCTTGCATCTGCCCCCGCGGCGCTCGGAACGCGGCCCCTCCTAATTCTCGGACGGGCTCCTAGTGACAGGCTTTTATCTGGAACGATTCTGCATCAGAGGGAAATGAATATCGCCCTGCTCAGGACAGTAGGGAGTATGCTGATGCTTTTGCCGGCTGCAATTGCGGCCCCGCAGAGCGCAGACCAGGCTGCCGTAGTCACCTGGATTTGGCGTTCAGCAGCTAACCCGGGCTGTATCAATCCCTTACTGGCTTGGATTTGAGGCTAAGTGTCCTTTGGATTCTTGCCTGTCTGGTCGGTTACGGACGCTTGATTTCATGGAGGCAAGGCATGGTTCAGCGCGGTTACATAACGACCGTCGATGATCTCACCTCAAGCGAACCTGCCAAGCAAATACCAATCACCCTGCTTTGTCGGGAGTTCCTTCGTCTGGGAGTCACCGCCTTCGGGGGACCGGCCATGGTCGCCTACATTCGAGAGCTGGCGGTAGCAAAAAAACGCTGGCTGTCGGATCAATCCTTTGAAGATGGCGCGGCATTGTGCCAGTCCATTCCCGGTGCTACCGCCATGCAAACCGCTGCCTATGTGGGGTTGCGTTCCGGAGGCCCGCTCGGCGCGCTGGCCACATTCGCAGGGTTTGGCCTGCCGGCTTTCGGGCTCATGATCGTCCTCTCTGCGGCATACCAACATAGCCATGACCTTCGGCCGGTGCTGGCGGCCTTTCGCGGGCTGCACGCAATCGTGATTGCTATTATTGCCAACGCCGCCCTGAGTTTCGGTAGAAATACGTTGAAAAACTGGCGGGATGCCGTCCTGACGGCGGGGACGGTGGCGTTTTTGGTATTCCACGGCAGCCCGATCCTAGCCATAGTCGTATCTGCGGTGCTCGGGCTGCTCCTTTACCGCAACGCCGATCTTCCCATCAACCCGGGCCAGGGTGATGCTGGCGGGGGACGGACACTAGGTTTCGTAATGATCCTCCTCTTGCTTTTAGTCGCCGGACTTTTCGTCCTTTTCCTGCTGAATCGCAGGCTTTTCGATCTGGCTGTGCTTATGCTCAAGGTCGATCTTTTCGCTTTCGGCGGCGGCTTTGCATCGGTGCCGCTGATGCTCCATGAAGTTGTGGATGCGCGCCATTGGTTGGACAGCAAGACCTTCATGGACGGCATTGCGTTGGGTCAGGTGACGCCCGGCCCAATTGTCATCACGGCCACTTTCGTCGGTTATCAAATTGGGGGTGTACTCGGCGCTCTGATCGGCACGATCGCTATCTTCGCTCCATCGTTCCTGATGGTGCTGATTACGGTTCCCTACCTTGATCGCCTGCGGCATTCGCTTCTGTTTCGGCGCGCGCTGCGGGGAGTCTTGGCATCCTTCGTTGGGTTGCTGGCGGCCGTAGCCATCAATTTTGGCACGGCCATCTCGTGGTCCATTCCCGCCGCCCTCATCACGGCGGCAGCATTCATAGCTCTGCGATTTAAGATCGACATTATATGGGTCGTGCTTTTTGGTGCCGCTATCTCGGTTTTCGTCATGTAGACAAAAGCGATCGTCAGGAAAACTTTCGATGTTCCTGAGGCGAATGGCGGATCCTGCGGTCGTGCCTGAAATCGGGACCATCCCAGATCTCCATCAGCCCGAACACGCGATCTTGAATGCACCTCAACCCAGTCACGCAATCGCGCTTGAGTAGGCGCAGTTTCTTGAGCCGCTTGAGGACCAAAAAAGGAAGATCGATCTCGAAGCCATGAGGATTCAGGATCTTAGTACCGAACTCATCAGACGCAGTTTCGCCTATCCGCAGCTGATTGTTTTTGCGCTCCAGCTCGCTCACGTTGCATTGGTTCCGGCATTAACCGCAGATGAATGAAACTCGCTCAGATGCCAAGTTTGCGGGCTGCATGTCGAATTATGGCCGCTTCGCGCCCTGCTGAATGTGAGCACAAATGTCGCTGGAAGAAATGGCGCAATAGATCTTGACGAATATTGGTTATTTGGTTAGATTGCCAAATACTCAACAGCGCGGAGGCAGCAACATGGACGTCAAAACGCAGGCCCTTTTTGAAGCGAGAGCCAGGATCATGAAAGCCATGGCGCACCCTACGCGGCTGTTCATCATCGAGCAGCTGTCGCACCGGGAGCATTGCGTGTGCGAGCTGACGGACATGGTGGGCGCCGATGTCTCCACCATCTCCAGGCATCTGGCGCTACTCAAGAACGCCGGCATTGTCAAAGATGACAAGCGTGGAGCGCAGGTTTTCTACCGGCTGCGTTGCCCCTGCGTGCTCAACCTTTTCGTGTGCATAGAGAGTGTCCTCAAGGAATCGGCAAAGAGTCAAATGGCATTGGTCCGTTGAGATCCAGGGCAGGCCGTCGCAAAGGCTGAAATGAGCAAGAATCAAGCGCAGGGAGTCCTGGATGGCAGAGCAAAAAAAGCGACACCCTTAAGCGGATCCAGCGGACCCTGGAAAGCGCAGTGAAATAAAGTCTCGTGGCGAACTCGATGAAATCCAGGCTCGCCATGGAATCCGAAATCGAAATCGTCCCCAGAGCCAAGGTGGAAGCACAGACCGCTGGGGTGCAATCAACGAGGAGGAACCGATGGCAGGACCAAGCGTAGGTTTTATTGGGAGCGGGAGGGTAGCCCATATTATTCTGGGCGGACTAAAGAGGGCGGGGCTCATGCCCGCCCAGGTCGTCGCCAGCGATGTTGATCTCGATGTTTTGACGCGACTGCAGGCCCGGTTTCCAGAGATCCGGATTGCACACAACGACAACCGGGAGCCGGCTATGCAGGATAGGGTCTTTCTGGGATTGCATCCCCCGGTCTTGGCCGGCTCTCTCGGAGAAATCAGGGGCTCTCTGAAGCCGGGCGCCATCGTGATTTCACTGGCTCCCAAGCTGTCGAGAGCCAAACTCACCGAGGGTCTCGCCGGTTTTGACCGCATCGTGCGATTGATCCCCAATGCCGCTTCGATCATCGGCTCCGGCTACAATCCCATCTCTTTTTCGCCAACCTTGACCGTGAAAGAGAAAGAAGAGATGGGCAGTTTTCTAAGCGCATTAGGCCAGTGCCCAGAAGTCGCGGAAGACAAGCTCGAAGCTTATGCCGTTGTCACCGCCATGGGGCCGACTTATCTATGGTTCCAATGGCAGGAACTTCAGAAAATCGCCGAATCCTTTGGCCTGTCTCAAGGAGAAGCCGAAACCGGCGTTGCCGAGATGATCGCTGGAGCTGGAAAGACTTTGTTTGGCTCCGGCATGACCGCTGATGAAGTAATGGATCTGATCCCGGTGAAACCGCTGGGAGAAGAGGAAGCAAGCATCAAGGCCATGTATCATGCAAAACTGGAGCCCTTGTACAAGAAACTCAAAGGCTGACCTTCTCGGGAGAATGGAATGATCTCGATCAAAGTGCTGGGTTCGGGATGCGCCAATTGCGCAAAAGTCGCGGACATCGCCCGTCAAGTCGTCAAGACCTTGGGTGCGGAGGCCGCGATCGAGAAGGTGACGGATTTTGCCGAGATCCGCAAATACAACATTCTGGCGACACCGGGTCTCGTAATCGACGAACGGATGGTCTGTGCTGGACGCATCCCCAGCGCCGCCGAGGTCACCACGTGGCTGGCAAACGCGATGGTGGCACAGCAGTAAACCGTGCCTGTTAAGTCGAGGTGCTTTGGGAATTTTACAGCAAGTGCGTTTTTCTTGGATTTACCACTGGCCCGGAGGCGACCTCCGGAGGATACAGGTCGGGACCGTTCTTAGATGATTCCATCATCGGCAGTTTATTGGGGAGGCAGCCGGATCCTATGAAAAGTCAAAGCAAGGCGAGTGGTTTGGTGTGGGGCGCCGGGATCAGCGCATCAGTAATCATAATCATCACCGTGGTGGCAGTCTACACGCGTGTGTGGGTGTTGACGGCCGTTCCTGTCGGGTTTCTATTCGGCTTTTTTCTGCAGAAAGGCGATCTTTGCGGCGCGTCGGCCTTTAGCGAAGTACTCGTCATGAAGGATCGGCGCAAGCTTTTCGGCCTCTGGACTCTCATCGTCACAGCTATGCTCGCGTTCGCTCTTCTCCAGTTGCTGGGCTGGGTCCGTCTGGCGCCCAAGCCATTCCTGTACGTCAACTACATCGTGGGCGGCGCCCTGTTCGGGACCGGCATGGTTCTGGCCGGCGGCTGCATCAGCGGCTGCCTGTATAAGGCAGCGACGGGCAACATGAACTCCATCGCCGGCTTGCTGACCATCCCGGCAGGCGTCATGGCTGTGGAGTTTGGACCCTTGAACCCGCTGCAGACGGCCATGAACCGATTTGTTCTTCGTTCCGCGGATGGCGGGCCGGTCACCCTGTCCACTCTTTCCGGCCTCCCCTTCGGGATCCTGGCGCTTCTGTTTGCCGCACTCACCTTGGGCGTCATTCTTGTAAGGCGAAGGGGACAGCCGGCGGCCCGCCGGCAGACTGCCTCGGAATCATGGATGGTACGCGCGCTGAGGCGGCCATGGAAGCCCTGGGCCTCCGGACTCGCCATCGGGTTGCTGATGGCGCCGGCATACCTCTCCTCCGTGGCGATAGGAAGGAATTATCCCCTCGGCGTGACGCACGGCGTGATGCAGGCCGAACTGCTTCTGGTGGACCACAACGTACAGCACGTATGGAAAATCAATCCGCCGCCAACCCAGCCCGCGGCAGCGGCTCCATCTATTCCCCCACGCAAGCCGGTCTCCTGGTGGCTCGTGCTTGTGAGCCTGGCACTGCCGCTGGGGTCCTGGGTCTCGGCACGCATGAACGCCGGCGTGCGTCTGATGCCCAAGCCACCTGATGAGATTCTCACGGCTCTGGCCGGAGGCTTTTTGACCGGCGCGGGCGCGGCTTTCGCCACGGGATGCGTGGTCGGCAACATCATGTCGGGCTGGGCGCTGATGAGCGCCGGGATGATCCTCTTCGGCGTTGTGACCATCCTGGCCAACTGGATAACAAGCTACTATTACCTGTTGGGCGGCCAGCGGCCGGCATAATTCACAAGCGGCAGTTTCAACATCGTTGTTGCAGTCAACCTTGTTGCGGTGGGGATCTTCGCAGGCTGAACCTGGATTTCGAGTTACTGATGGGCGAAGGCGGCAGAATCGACATTGAAAACGGGGATATCGAAGGCAGAGGTCTATGGGAAGACACTGTCCGGGAAACCGAACCGAGTTATCGCGTCAAGGTAACCGAGGACGGTTGCCTGGCGATTCCTCCGTTTTTGATCAAGAAACTTGGCATGGAACCGGGGCAGGAGATGGAGATCGTTCCCGGCAATTCCGGACTGCATATCCTTCCAAACATCCACAGTCTGGCGCGAGTGTATATCGAACCTACGGCACGCTGCAACCTGACTTGCCGCACGTGCATCCGAAACAGCTGGAAAGAACCCATCGGCGACATGGATCGTGCACTCTTTGACCGGCTCGCGGCCCAACTCCGCCAGTTTCCTCATTTAGGTTCCGTCATGTTCGGAGGGTTCGGAGAGCCGACCGCCCACCCGGATATCCTGCATATGATCAAAGCGACGAAGGAGCTGTCGGTCAGGGTGGAGTTGACTACGAACGGAACCAGCCTCGACGAGACGATGATCGCCGGACTCATAGATGCCGGCCTGGACAGGCTCTGGATCTCGCTTGACGGTGTCACGGAAGGGAGCTTCGACGATATCAGACAGGGGGCCAGTTTTGACAATGTCATGGCCAACCTTCGACGCCTCCGGGAGATGAATTGGCGCAGCCCGCGCAGAATCGACGTCGGTATCGCTTTCGTGGTCATGAAGCAAAATATCGACGATCTTAGAAAAATCGACAGGCTCATCAAGGCGGCCGGGGCGCGGTTCGTGTCCGTCAGCAACCTCCTGCCATACACTCAGGCAATGGAGCAGGAGATGGTCTGCAGCCTCGCGCTCACCCTCGAAACCTTTGCCGGGGCATCGGGGCGGACCGAGATCAGCCTGCCGCGGCTCGACATCAACGACCGCACGAAAGAAGCCATCTTCAGCCTGCTCCGAACCTGCGACAACCTGAACCTGATGGGGAATCCCATCAGCGCGCCGGGCCAATCATGTCGATTTATTAAAGACCGGTGCACGTTCGTCCGCTGGGACGGCAAGGTCAGTCCCTGCATGGGGATGCTCCACGCGCACAAAACCTATCTTAATGGGCTGGAGAGGACCATTTCTGCCTATACCCTTGGCGATGTCGGCTCCGGCCAGATCCAAGGGATTTGGAACTCCGACGAATACGCTCGTTTCCGGGAGAAAGTTCTGGGCTTCCTGTTTTCACCATGTCATGTATGCGGTGGGTGCTCGTTCCTTGAAAAGAATGAGGAGGACTGCTGCGGAAATACTTTCCCGGTTTGTGGCGGCTGCCTCTGGGCCCAGGGGGTCATCCAATGCCCTTGAAGTTACGTGCCGATTCACTTCCCGCCGGGCGCCACGAGCATGCGCTTGATTTCTTCGGTCGACGGCAAACGGCCGGCGGCTTTCACCTGTCCATTAATGACCAGGCCAGGGGTCATCAGGATTTGAAACTTCATAATGTCCTGAATCGCGGTCACCTTTTCGATCTCGGCCTCCAGGCCGAGATCTTGGACGGCTTTCTCGGCATTCGCCGTCAGGGCTTTGCATTTTGCACATCCGGTTCCCAATATTTGGATTTTCATCGTTGACCCTCCTACGGTCCTGCGCCCGCACATATCGGCGGTCCGCGTTTCGCTCAGGAATGCACTCCTGATTTCTCCGTTCCCCTGCCATTATCCCAATTCGGTAATGGCAATTAATCGAGCTCGCGAAGCTCCTGATCAATCCGGTCTGCGTAGCGCTCGTCGATTGCAGGTGCTGCGGAAGCGGCCTGCCTTAATGCGAGCCACCGTCTGAGCACGAATACCACGCTTACAATACCGGCAATGGCAATGATCCAGGGCAGGATGGTGTCTGATCTCTGGCTTCACTCATCACCTGCCTCCCCTGCTAAACTTCCTCGTTCCTAATGCCGAGTCCGGAACAGATCTCCAGCAGAGCCGATCTCCGGGTCTCGTGTTCAGAGAGGAAAACGGGGGTGCACTGCCGCACACCTACCTCGCCGGCCCACAACCGTAAGGCGAAGGCCATGCAGGTCATCTCTCCGCATAGGCCGCAGTTCGTGCCCGGCAGCCGCCTGTAAATTTCCAGGGCAGGCGGCCTCTTGCGGGTCTCATAGCAGGGCTTGATCTCGCCCCGCCTCGCCCAGGTGTCCTCGACCAGGACGCGAATGCGCTCCAGAATCAGCCAGGCGTCCACGATCTCGTCCGCCTTGGCGATGGTGATGCGCCGGGGGTACAGGACGATCATACGGTACCTGTCCATATATGTCAGGGTCTCGGTCGGCGGTGTGTACGATGCGGTCTGTATGACCGTGTTGAGATACGGCAATACCGGCGCCAGATCGCCTCTAACGTGGGCGGTGAGCCGGATTTTGGTGTCGTCGGCGACGCAAGGCTGGAGCACCATGATCGCCGCTTCTTGGAAGCAGGCGCCAGGCGACGCGGGCGCGGGTCCCTCCGGCATTGTTGCCTTCGCTCTCCTATGCTCGACCCAACCAGAGAAGATGACGCCAGGCGCCTGCTCGGCAAGTCGCGCCCTCGTTTCTCGGCTCATAACCAGAGCTGAAATCGCGACCCGGGTGAGCGGAAGAGTCGGGTCGATGCGCGAGTAACCGCCGCCGAGAGCCTCCAGCGTGTTTAACGCCCGCTCCAGTTCCTCCCGCGAGGGAAACGTGGTTGTGAGCAGTTCGCCCTCCATTTCATCCACCGTCGCGCAGTTTTTGCGGCATCTTGCAGCCCCCCTCGCCGAACTCGCAGTCACCGCATGCGAGGCAGCCGAGCTAGTTCTTCACCTCGGTGCCCATGTAGAGGGCCGCCACCTTCCAGCCGAACGAGCCGAAGAGCAGCACCAGCACGACTTCGTTTACCAGGAGCGCCGACAGGATTTTTATCAGCATGCCCGTCCCATGAGATCAGCATCACATCACGATATTGAACACGTACCCCACCACCAGGATCCCGAGGGCGACGACGCCCGCGAAGGTCGCGATGAGCGGGACCTTGAGCACCTTGCGCAGGATGATCATCTCGGGCAGCGAGAGCCCGATGACCGACATCATAAAGGCGAGTACGGTGCCGAGCGCCGCCCCCTTGCCGAGCAGCGCCTGCACGACGGGGATGATGCCGGCCGCATTGGAGTACATCGGCACGCCGATGATCACCGCCAGTGGTACTGACCACCACGCGCCCTTGCCCATGATGGCCGCCATGAAGTTCTGAGGCACGTAGCCGTGAATGCCCGCGCCGACGGCGATGCCGCCGAGGAGATAGGGCCAGACTTTGCCGACGATATCCTTCACAGCATCGCGCCCGCTACGTATGCGATCGGCCCAGGTCATCCCAGCCTCGCCGACAGCCGATCCGGCGCCCGCCGGTGTCTGGAAAACCCAATCCTCGACCCAGCGCTCGAGTTTCAGCCGCCCGATGACCCAGCCCGATATCATGGCGATCATGAGACCGGTACCCAGGTAGAGGGCCGCCACCTTCCAGCCGAACAGGCCGAAAAGTAGCACCAGCGCAACCTCGTTCACCATGGGCGCCGAGATGAGGAACGAAAAGGTCACACCGAGCGGGACGCCGGTGGTTACGAAACCGATGAAGAGCGGCACTGCCGAGCAGGAGCAAAAGGGCGTTACCACGCCCAGCAAGGAAGCCAACACATTTCCGGCGGCCTCCCGCCTGCCCGCGAGGATGCGCCTCGTCCGTTCCGGCGTGAAGAAAGAACGTACGATGCCGACACCGAAGACCACCACCGTGAGTAACAACAGCACCTTGGGTGCCTCGTAGATAAAGAACTCGACGGCGGAGGCGAGATGGCCGCCGGCCGGAAGCGAGAGGACGCTGTATGTGACCCACTTCGCGAATGGTTCGAGGCTTCGATAGATGAACCACCAGGCCGCGGCGCCGATAAACAGAAGCAAAACCTGCGCCGCCCGGCGCGGCTGCGTGGAGTGCGAGACGGGGACGGCATCCCCATGAATCGAAGACGTACCCTCCTTGATCTCCACGGCTACTTCTCCATCCAACAGGACATGGCGGCGTGGCCACATTGGCAACATGAGCTCACAAAAAAAGCCGGCTCAAACCCGCTCCTTCAGCTCCGGCGCAGCAGATAAACCCCGGCCACGAAGACAAGAAGCCCGCAAAACCGCCTGAGCCACTTGAGTGCTTGATGGTTTTCGGTCCAGCCCAGGTACCGCTCAACAGACTGAGTCAGGGTCCCGGCTGCGACGATCACTCCGCAGTGACCCAGCGCGAAGGCGCCCAGCAGCCCAAGGCCACTGCTCGGATTGCTCCCGGCTTTGACGAAAACTACTCCGAGCACCGGCGCCATGAAAGCAAACGTACAGGGGCCCAGGCCGATGCCGAACAGCGAGCCGAAAATGAGCGCTCCCGGGGCTCCCCGAAACCGCGTCGGCATACCGGGCAAACTCCACTGGAGCGGCAGCAGGTCCATCAAGTAAAACCCGAACAGAAGAAACACCAGAGCTACGGCTCCATTCCCGACTCTTCCCAGATCTCCAAGGAGCCGCCCCGCCAAAGCGGTGATCGCGCCGATCAGGACTATGGACGCCAAGATGCCGAGAGAAAACCAGAGTGACAGCAAAAGCACCCGTCGGCTCCCGCTCTTTGCCTCGGATGCCAGAAAACCTATCAACAGAGGAATGCTCGCGAGGTGGCAGGGGCTCAACAAAATGCTGATGACGCCCCACAGGAACGCGCCGAGCAAAGCGACCAGGAACGATTGCGTGAGCGCGGCGCTCAAGTGAGTCAGCAGTTCTTCCAGCATGCGGCCTTATTCCTTCAGACCCCGCGCACGCAGCAGACTCTCGATCTCGGCGAGCGGATAAAAACCTTCGTGGCGGTGGAACTCACGTCCATTCTGATCCAGGAAAACTTGCGTGGGCATCACACGAATGTTGTAGGTCTTGGCCGGAGCATCATCCTGGAGCACATCGTAGAAAACGATCCGGATCTGATCGCCGAACTTTTTTTCCAGGTCGCGCATTACCGGTTGCATCGCCCGGCACGGAATGCAGTTGACCGATCCAAGTTCCACGAAGGTCACCAGGGCTTTCGAAGCGGGGGGCGGGACTGATTTTTCAACAGATCTCTTCGGCATCCCGCCCTCATAGTAGACAGCCAGAAGTACTACAGCCGCAAGTGCCAGGACCAGGAATTTCTTCATGCATTTCCTCGTTATCTAAAGGGATCACCCAGGAGCCGAACAGAGCCTTTGCGCTCTCATAAGGTGATATTTACAGGTCTTGCGTAACGCAAGACTATGAAGGTTCTATTGCATGCTCGCCGCCGGCAAAAAGAGCCGGATGCGGAGGCGCAGTTCATCGCGCGTGCGCCGGAACGCGCCAAGGCGCTCCTCGTCCGATCCCTGGATGGCGCCCGGGTCGGGAAGGCCCCAGTGAAGGCGCCTTGCCTTCCCTGCAAAAATCGGGCACTCCTCCTCGGCGCACAGCGTGATGACCGTGTCGATCCCATCCGGCGGGATCTCAGAGACTGCCTTGGATCGATGCCCCGAAATGTCGATGCCGATCTCGCCGAGGACGGCAACCGCCTCGGGACGGACACGCGTCGGGCGGGAACCGGCAGACCCTATCCGGACATGGGCAGGAGCAAGAGAGAGAGCGATTCCCTCGGCCATCTGGCTGCGTGCCGAGTTGGCCACGCAGAGAAACAGGATGCCCTCGGGTTTCAACGCCCGGAGAATCGCCGCCTCCACCATCCACTCGGGCGGCACTCCCTCGCCCGCATAGGTCCGACAGCACAAGGCACCCTGGCTGGCGCTCCTCCGCTCGATGTCCTCGCCGTCGACCCGAACGGAGGGGGACCCGAGAAATCCCAGCGCAGCCGCCTTCTCCGGAGTGTCGACATCGACCCGAGCCACGCCGGTCCCTGGTGCAAGGCGTGCGGCGACCGCTCTTACAAGTGTGATCGCCGCGCCAGCATGAGGGCAGCCTTCAAACACTAAAACCTGCACCCGCATCGGGATGTCCCTTTCGTCAGTTATTTTAGCTGTCTGCGACTCGCGATCGGGCCGGCACTCCCCTCTTCGCGCTCTCTCCTGTGTAATACTTGCGCCCAAGCCACAGCGCGACATTCACCAGCCCGATCATGACCGGCACTTCGACGAGCGGGCCGATCACCGCGGCAAAAGCGCCGCCGTGGTTGATGCCGAAAGTCGCGATGGCCACCGCGATCGCCAGCTCGAAATTGTTTGAAGCGGCGGTGAAGGAGAGCGTCGTGGCCTGCCCGTAGGTCGCACCCACCTTTTTGCTCATGAAGAAGGAAATGAAAAACATCAGTACGAAGTAAATGAGGAGCGGGATTGCGATCCGCACGACGTCAAACGGCAGCTGCACGATGTACTCGCCCTTGAGCGAGAACATGACGACGATGGTGAACAGCAGGGCGATCAGCGTGATGGGGCTGATCTTCGGGATGAATTTCGTGTGGTACCACTCCTTGCTCTTCAGGGCGATCAGCGAAAATCGCGTGATGACGCCGGCAAGGAACGGAATGCCCAGGTAGATAAAGACACTCTTTGCGATCTCGCCGATCGTGATATGGACCGTCACACCTTTGAGCCCGAACCAGGTTGGCAGGACGGTGATGAAGACATAGGCATACACCGAGAAGAACAGCACCTGAAAAATGGAATTGAACGCGACCAGGCCCGCGCAATACTCCGTGTCACCTTTGGCCAGGTCGTTCCAGACGATGACCATGGCGATGCAGCGCGCCAGGCCGATCATGATCAGTCCGACCATGTACTCCGGCTTGTCGCGCAGAAAGAGAACTGCGAGCCCGAACATGAGCAGAGGACCGACCACCCAGTTTTGCACCAGGGAGAGGCCCAACACCTTGAGGTTGCGGAAAACAGGCCCCATCTCCTCATACCGGACCTTGGCCAAGGGCGGATACATCATCAGGATGAGGCCGATGGCGATTGGAATGGAGGTCGTGCCGACACTGAACCGGTTGAGGAAGGGAACGATCCCCGGCAGAAGGTAGCCCGCGCCCACGCCGATCGCCATGGCGAGGAAGATCCACACGGTCAGGAAGCGGTCGAGAAGGGAAAGCCGGCTGGCGACGCCGCCGGCTATAGTCTGGGATTTGTTCATTATCGCGGCCCTCCAGGCAGCGCGCCCGAAGGCGCCGCCACCTTAATGATCTGCGCCGGTCTGGAAGCAGATTTCCCGACGCAACGCGTCTCTCCGCCCTTGCGGCGCAGCCACGCGGATAAGTTCTTGAGCAATCGTGCGGCGTCGGGACGGTGCGCCAGATGTGAGCGCAGCTTATCCAGGTGATCTTTCGCCAGGCCGTCCTGTAGCGGACGGAGCGCATAGTAAACCCACAATCCTTCGCGCCGGTCCGTGACAAGTCCTGCCCGGTAGAGGATCCGCAGGTGCCGGGATGCCTTCGATTGGGTGATCGCGAGCACTTCGATGAAGTCACAGACACAGAGCTCCCTGTGATGGAACAAGAGCCAGAGCATCTTGAGCCTGGCTTCATCGGCCAGGACCTTGAAAAACGAGGCGGTCTCTTTCATGAATTACCTCTCGGGAACCATATTCATATAACCGGTTTTACGGTTACAGTCAAGGAGTAGTCAACAAATTGCCGTCACAGATGACCCCTGACAAGGAAGTATTGGTATTCCAGTCCTGGGCTTCGCGGGACAGAACTCGCGAGCACGCCTCAGGCAATGATCTTCTTGCGGATGGCCTGCCAGTCGATCGCAAAGCAGATTCAACAACCGATTGCGATGGCAATCAGTCCATCACCGATACGATTGGCAGCAGGCTGCCTGAAAATGTCGTTCGTTTCTAGCCGGATTTTCCCAAAAGCAGGGGGGCTTTGTCTCATTTGCGCCCTTGCGGCAAGGGCAGTCTTCTTCAAACTGAAACAGCAGTTCAATGTGCCAGCGTTTCCTGTCACGCAGCTGCAGGCGCGCGTGTGTGGGTTTGGTTGCGATTGATTTTTGGCGACGGACAGTGCCGTGCCGCGAACGGTCCATCCTCTACTGGTGGTTGCAGAGTTGATGGCCGGTGGCAATTCACGTGCTCGTGAAGCCGCCCTTGAGATCCGCGAGCGCTATCTAAATCTATGACCACCGTCGCATTTACAAACGAACAAGTCACCGCCTTGAAAACTATGCGGCGCATCTGGTCGAAGGAGCAGATCGTATTGATTGGAGCTTCGGCGCTGGGACGCTTTATCGACATGCGGTGGTTCGTGATCGCCTTTCGCTCAGGAAACTCGTCTGTTCCTATTGCGATCCGGTGATGCGGCGTGGCACCACCGCCGCGTCACTTGGCGGAGGACGTCGCGGGGCGAACCATCAGCCTCCTTTTTGCTTGTCGCATACTTGTTTGCCCGACGTTTCTTTCTATAGCCGTGCAGCCTTCACGAAAAGGATGTTGTTTTCAAGGTGTACATGCTTGTGGAGGTCGTCCTCGAACTCCTTGAGTTTCTGGTAAGTGACCACGAAGGTATTGCAGACATCACCTGGTATAGCATATTCCTTTGCGAGCTGGCGGATCGTGTGAATCGCATCGCCAATCTCCTCGTGCTCATGACTGAGCTTCTTGAGTGAATCCTTGATCGTTTCGGTGTCTTTCGCTTCCGGTGCTGCGCCTGCCTTTTTGGCCGCATCGGCTCGTTTGATGGCCGGAAAGAAAACCTCCTCTTCTTCCCGCAGATGGGTCGCCATATCGCCTGCAATCTTGTCGAAGATGGTGGCGATCTCGATCACTTCGGGATGGTGAGCGCCATGGACAGCAGCGATCTTATGTGTGTAGGCAGCGATCTGCCCGGTATTCTCTTTGAGATAGGTATGGTGGGCGTTGATGATGTAGTCGGTTAGGAACGGCATCGCCCACGAGACATAATTCTGGCTCCGCTCGACCGGTTCACTCTTCACTGTCTCGAGTTCCCCTGTTATCATAGCAAGATCGATCCCTTTCTTCGTGCAAGTTGCCGCGAGGGCAACATTGCCTCCGCAACAGAAGTCGATCCCGTGGTTTTCGAAGACCTTGGCGGTCCGGTAATCGTCGGCGACGATCTCGCCGATGGTTCTACCTGAGGTGTTAATGGTCTGTACTGTTTTTGATTCTTTCATTTTCTTCTCCTCTGGGTGGCCGATAGAAATGAAAAGTACTTTAGCCAAGACAAACTAATGGGGCTGAATATTTTACATTGTCTGCCTTCCGGCGGATGGTCCAAATAAGCTGCCTTTTGGCCTCTAAGCCTGCCTATCGGGTCGCTCCAGCTTCCGAGTTGTAGGTCTTGTGCTAACTTCTCCCGCCTGCCCCTGAGCTCCCATGCCGGCCACAACCGCCAATATACCGGGATGGGGTTGCGGCGTGGAATTATCGCACACTTCCATTTCTCGGCGCGACTTGCGAGTGCCGCCTGTTCTGGAGATTGTCTGTTCGTCTATATCGCGATCCGGTGATGCGACTGCACTCCCATTTTGGCTGGAGTTGGCTACACTTGGATTCTCGCGGGCACAGTTTCGGGCACAATGTGTGTGCCCAAGGTGTTCCCTTGCCGGAGGCAGTTGCCCTAATTGCGTCGACCGTTAGGGCGCCTACCGAAGTGGTTCCCGATTGATTGATGAAAGTCTGCAAACCGAGCTTTGTTTGGCAAACCTACTGTGGTAGTTTAGAATTCTCCAGGCATAAAAATAGAGCTGCAAAGTTCGTAAGGTTCAGCTAAGCCCCTAGTGCCTGGGTTTCAACTTGGAGGATTCGAAAAAAACATTCCCTGGGCGCCCATAAGGCCCAAAGTCAACTGGTTTTCACTTCCGCTACCTTCTCATTTCTTAGGGCCTTCGGCACCGTCACACTTATACGGAGGTAGCCTATGTCACCCTTCAAACTGAACTACACTCCTGAAAATCTCGCATTTGCTGAAAACCCGGTTTGGGTGTCAGCGACAGATGGAGATACCCCAACACTTACGTCGCCTGTTCGAATGCTCGGCATAAATGCGCCCGAGTATCATTATTTGGGTGCCACGGAAAAGAATTCCGGCAAATACGATGGTGATATGGAGAGTTTTCTGACCAAGGCGGGAAAAGATCTCGATCAAGGATTAAAAGAACACCTTGGACCTCGGCTAAAGGCAAAACCTTGCACTATCCAGATCCAGGCTGGTAAGGAAGCCTTCGACCATTTCCAGAAAATAGTCAAAGCGCGGTTGGACAGAGGAGTGGGCAAAAACGGCAAGGCACTCACCCCACGCAAGCTTTTTATTATGGTGTCCCGGGATGTCTTTGACCGTTATGGCCGTCTCCTCGCATATGTCAATGCCGCTTACGAAAAAAAGGAGCGGGAGAGTCTGCCACCGGCGAAACGACCCACTTTTAACTTGCAGATGATGCAGGACGGCTATGCTGTCAGCCTTCTGATATATCCCAACATCCCAAAGCCCTCTGACCTAAAGCTAGTACAGGACGCGGTCAAAAACGCTCGAATCAGGGGGAAAGGCTTTTGGAACCAAGGCGAAAAAGTTCTATTGCCCTATGAGTTTAGGTGGATTGTAGACACCATTACGAGCAAGCGGCACGGACCCGACCGTTACTGCGCTGACTTTTCGACAGGCCAACTATTTCCACCACAGAAGTACTATCTCGTGCAGCCTGAGAATCGCTTGTTCTTCTTTGCGGAAAACATAGTTGATGCGCTTAAGACGGGTCTCATCCTAGCATCGTAATGCCTGTTTATGCATATAAGCTAACGCGCCTGTTCAGCGGCGGCGCACAGCGCCGTCCGCTGCAAGCGGTTGTTAGACGCAGCTCCTCAAGCCTCGCTCGCCGCCTTTTTCTGTCGATATCGAGAAAGTGCCTCATCCAAGGCGCTCTTGAACGCTGCCGGATCATCCGGCGTGAAGAGCACTCGTCGGATGCGCCCTTCCCTCTTGTCGAGGACAACGTGTTCGAGGAAGTTGGCCCAATCGAGCTTCAGCGCTGGACGAAAGTCTTTCAGGTGCAGGTCGCCCCTGAGGAGTCCTTTGACTTCCGATTCGGAAACATCGACTCGCTCGATATGTTCGAACGGGACCGTCATTTGGCCGAAGGGCGTGTCGAACTCCACGCGATCGTCGTAAACGCGGTACTCTTGCCAAAGGCTTTTCACGGTGCATTTTGACGTGTAGGTTGGCGTCTTGCTCATTGGTATACTCCTTTGCTCGGGATTGAGCGTCTAAGCACTGCAATTTCTGCCCTTTACGAAATTCTGCTAAGGATTTGGAAACAGAAGAAGATAGCGAGGACCGACGTTTCGGTCTATTTCTGTGGTTTTTGAAGGATTTCGAACGATTTGATAATCAAATAGTAACCAAATCGCCGAGGGACTTCCCTGGCTGAGGAGCCCACGCCTTGAGGCCCGTAATGTCAATATTTTCAATACGGAAGGAGTTTTGGCGAAGCACAGGTCTCGCTGGCCAGCCAATTTATCAGGCCCTCCGATGGCTCCTGTCCCTCCTCGCGATCGGGCTCGCTCGTAAAGACATTTCCTCCCGCATTCCATGGAGGGAAAAGACAATCCCGAGGGCAGCAGGGTCTCGAAGACCCTGCTGCCCTCGGGATGTGCGGACCGCCCGGCTAAAATACGAGGTGCAGGCCGATTTCGATGCGGCGCGGCTGGTTTTGCTGCGCGGTGATCACGCCGAAATTCTGCGGCGATGACAGGCTCATGCCCGGATCGCCGAACTGAACGTGGTTGAACATTTTGAAGAACGCGGCGGTGAATCTGAACTGGACACTTTCCCTGATTTTGAAAGTGCGAGCCAAGCTCAGGTCCATGTTCCAGCGGCTCTGGCCGCGCAGCACGTAATTGCTGATGTTGGTGTCCGTGCTCAACTGCACAGGACGGAAGGCGGCAAACACGGCGCTGGGATCGGCGAAGAGGTTCACGCCGGTTCCCCCAGTCGCGGGATTGTTGGCTGTGGCGACACCCGTGGTGGTGTTGCCGGTCACATTGAAATTCGGATCGTTGCCGAATGAGCCCGGCTGCGCGAGCACAGCGCCGGCTCCAAGCAACTCCTGGCCTCCCCCTCCCACGCGCAACGGCAGTCCGCTGAACCAGCTGAAAATCGGCGAAACGGACCACCCCTGGAGGGCGTAGTTGAGGGGGCCGGGCCCTTTGCCGAAGGGCAGGCTGTAAGCACTCATGAGATTGAAGACATATTTTCGATCAAAGTTGGAGTTGCCCCATGTAGTTCCGAGGTCGTAGGAGTTGGTCACGAAGTTGTCGATATCCTGGTTGACGACGCCGTTGTCGAGAGCATGGGCATAGGTAAAGTTGGCATTCAGGCTCAGCCCCTTCCAGTCGCGCGTCTTCAGGGAGATAAAACCGCCGTCGTAGTTGGACTGGCCCACATCCGTGAAATAGTTGAGGGTTCCCAGAATCTGGGTCGCCAGCGCAGTTGCGGGGCCGGTGACGAAAGAAGTCTGGATGCTGTTGAACAGGGTGGCGTACTGATTCGATCGGACGTTCCCGCTGAATTTGGCCAGCACCCCGGCCGTGCAGTTGGCGTTGGGCGCGGCACAGTAACTGCTTCCGGCCAGGATCGATTCCAGGAACGGCTGGGGAGCGACTGTCTGACCCACCTTGAGCGCCTGGGCCATGCTATCGAACGCCTGGGCAAAACTCTGCCCCCCGAATTTCATGAAGTAGGGGACCTGGTTGAGCGAGACGCCGGTGGTGAGTCCGCTTACGTCGCGGTGAATGTAACCGATTTCCAGGATCGAGCGCCCCGGCAGTTCTCTCTGCAGCGACAGGGTGAAGGAATTGTGAACGGCCGGGCGATAATTGGGGGTCATTTGCAGCGAATCGTTCGCCGCAGCCTGATTGGCGCCTGGAAAGCCCGAGACCCCAGGCACCATCGGGGATGCCGCCGTGGCCGGGAAGAACCGGAGCAAGTCAATGGAGTTGCCGTCGATCCCGATGCGGAAACCGGTAACCGGATTCACGCCCGAAGTGCCGAGACAGCTGCCGTTGATCGCCGGGCCGAGGCAAAGCAGGGCCTGGCTGAAGCCATAGACCTGAATCGGATTGATCACTTTGTGGACGCCATTCAACCGGTCATAAAGACGCGCATATCCGGCCCGAAGCACGGTTTTCTTTTCGCCGAACAGCTTGCGCAGGATACCCTTGGAAAAGCTCGGATTCCACGCCACTGATACGCGCGGAGCGAAGTTGGTCCATACGGGATCGTAGGGATACTTCCGATCCGTGGAATTGATCAGCTGCCATCCGATGGCCGGATTGAAAACCTTCCCCGCCAGGGCGGCATCACTCCGTTGGGACAGATAACTCTCAGGCTCGATGAGCCCGCCGCTGAGATAGTAGCCGAGGGATTCCTTGCCGGCTACCTCAGTCTGGGGGACATCAGCGCTCCAGTTAAGCCCAAGGTTCAGGGTCAGGGAGGGCCTAACCTTCCACGAATCGTTCAGGTAGAGACTGAACTCGGGATAGCTTTTGTCGACCTTGGGAGGAGTCCCGATCGGGTTGGCGTTGAGGCTGCCGTCGCGAGTTCCCACCTGTACGGCGCGATCGGTCATGCCCAGGATCGCGGTATAGAGGGTGTTCCAGCTCGTGACCTGCGCGGATGGGAGGCAGTTAGTGGTGACGGTGCTGCTGCACGCCGGCGGCCGGTAGGTGGCGGGGATGTTGATGCCGCTCCCGGCCGCGATGAAATACATCGGCACCGTCAGAGCGGACTGCTGGTCATCGCGCCAGAACTGGATGGCGTTGCGACGGTAGGATCCGCCGAACTGAAGCAGATGGTCTCCTTTGACCCACGCCATGTTCTCGGCGAACGTGTAATGATGTCCGCGCCATTCACGCTGGCGGATGTTCCCGATGGCGAGATTGGTAGGAGTCATGTCGCTGGGCAGAGACAGCGCGGCCGCGGCTCCGGATACCTGCGGTCTGGCGCTATCCGTCTGCCAGTACCAGTAGTCGCGCAGGTAGCTGAAATTGGTTTCGTTGGTAATCATTGGGGTGAAGGACCCTGTCAATCCGAAGACCACGTAGCGCGGCTCGCGCGGAATCACGGCCGTCGAGGCAGCCTGCCCCTTTTGGTTTCCCGAAACGAAGCCGCCGATATCGGTCTGGCGCGATTCGGTGCGCTGCTCCGTATAATAACGATAACTGCCGGTCAACGCCCAGTTCTGGGTGATGGCATGATCAAGCCGGATCACTGCAAAATCAGAGTTGTTCGGCAAAGAGACAGGCGAGCTGAAGCCGAAGGTGTTCAAGCCGTCCCCCGTCGATGAGTCGTTTCCGGTCGGCATATACTTGGACCACATATCGTTGATCACCGGATTGAGACCGATTCCCCTCGGGTCACAGGCAAGGGTGCCGGTGGCCCCGCACTGGGTGGATGACTTCAAATTGTAAGACAAGATGTTGCCGGCCCCGTCGCGGAATCGCAGGATCCCTTGCTTCAATGTGTCCGTCGGGACGGTTCTGGTCACCTGGGTGTAGTCGCGCCGCCGTCGACCCTCGTAGTGGAAGAAAAAGTGAGTTTCCAGATTCTTTTGAAACCACGGCATGGGACCGCCAAAGCTGGCTCCAAACCGGTTGTCTCTGGTTTCCGGCCGCAGCTGGTTCAGCCGATTGCGCTGCCAGGAATTGGCATTGAGGTTGTCGTTCTGCAGATAGTCATACGCAGAACCATGGAACTTGTCGGTCCCGCTCTTGGTCACCAGCATGACCTGGCTGCCACCGGCTCCGCTGAAGCTTGCCATCTGGTTTGTGGTGCCTACGCGGAATTCCCGGATGCTCTCCGAAGGAGTCGGAATCGCACCTTCCGCCGTGCCGTTGAAATTGTTCCAGTAGTCCGAATTGCCCGAGACGCCGGATGTAATGTTGCCGCCGTCGAGCACGAAGACGTTCTGGTCGCTCTGCGCCCCGGCAACCTGTCCTCCATAGCGGCTGCTGCGCGTTCCTTCCCCTTCGACCGGTGTCGCGCTCGGCTGCAGCAGCAGCAGACTGGTTACGTTGCGGTCGATACTCGGCAGGAGCTCGAGCAGCTGGCCGCCCAGCGTATCCCCGACTGTGGCGTCGAGGGTCTGCAACTCTGCCCCGGCGCCGGCCGTGACCACCACTTGCTGGTTGGCCTGTCCTATCTTGAGCTGGAAATCGATGGTGTATGACTTGGAAATCTCGACCATGAGACTCGGGATGACCGACTTCTGGAATCCGGAAGCCGCGGCAGTGACGGAATAAGTGCCGGGCCGGACCGCAGTGAAGGTGTAACGACCGACCTCGTTCGTGACGGTGGTTCGGACCACTTTGGTGGCCGTGTCGATGAGTTCGACGCCGGCGCCGGGGACAACGGCTCCGGATGGATCCTTGACCAGTCCTAGAACCGTTCCGGTGCTGGCCGTTTGTGCCTGAACCGGAAGCGAGGTCACGAACGTCAAGAGCAACAGAGTGAGCCCCACTCGGGCGACTCGATTCATATTCCAGTTTGATACTTTCATCTGTGGCACTCCTTGGAGTAACTCCTGAACGACAGGTATGCAATCCCTGTCATCATCCGGAGGGCGAGCCAGAAAGCCGGCCCTCCAGCGGAACGAGGTCTGCACCGTTGTCGGCGAACGCGGCATCGACGTCGACTTCGCCGGCGCACGTGAACATGCCGGCAGGTATGCGTTGGGCGCCAGGCGGATGCGATTATTACCGCGCCGGCCGCCTGGGATGAGATAAAACACGCCAAACGGCACGGCAACTCTGGAGCACGCTTCCGCGGCCCGTGCATGCGCGGCGCATCCAGCCGCGGCACTTCGCTCGCGACGGGAGTGCTGCGCGCCCGGCGTTCACCTGCCTCGGATCCAGTTCTTCAAGATTAATACCTGCTATTGGGAGTGATCTTATATCCCTCCATGCTCCGATGCCAACAACTTTTTTAGCGCCATGGCTTTTTTGCGTTCATCCGGCAGACATTCAGGCGTTCTCGTCCGGCATCACGGCGGGCATGCCTGATTTTTGATGCTTGCAGATCGACGGCCAAATCGGACAGGATGTAGGCACAAGCAAGCTCGGGAGAGCAATATCCCATATTGCATGGAATACTAGGAGGCGGCGTATGAGATTCTGTCGAACCGTCACGCTCATCGTTTGGTGCGTAATCGTCACGATCACCTTCCAGGGGAAGCCCTCAGCCCAGACTACGGCTCTGCAGCCGGCCTACAACGTAAAGGAGCATTATGCGAAATCGGAATGCATGGTCCCGATGCGCGACGGGATCAAGCTGTTCACGATCGTGTATGCGCCCAAAGACCCATCGCGGAAGTATCCCATCCTGATCACCAGGACAGCATACGGGATCCAGCCGTACGGCCTTGATAACTACAGGAACGCCGTCGGTCCGAACAACGAATTTGCCCGGGAAGGCTACATCGTCGTTTACCAGGATTGCCGCGGCAAATTCCGATCGGAAGGGGAGTTCATTCACCATCGCCCCTATGTCAAGGGACAAGTCAATGAGAGCACCGACACATACGACACGATCGAATGGCTTTTGAAAAACATTCCGAACCACAACGGCCGTGTCGGTCAATGGGGAATCTCCTGGGGAGGCTGGGAAGTCTCGCAGGGGATGATCGACGCACACCCGGCGCTGAAGGCCTCTTCGCCGCAATCGCCGCCTCAGGATCAGTTTCTCGGGGACGACCATCATTCAGGCGGCGCTTTCCAGTTGATGTATGCCTTTGCCTGGATGTCAGGGAATGCGCGCGCCCGCTCTGCGCCGACCGACCAGCCGATCGGCCCATTCGACTACGGCACCCCCGACGGCTATGACTTCTTCCTGCGGCTCGGTGCCGCCGCAAATGCGCGCAAGTTCTTCGCCGACGACGTCCCCACCTGGAACGACTATATGGCGCACGGCACCTACGATGAATACTGGCGGTCACGAAATGTGCCCAAGGACCTGAACGACATCAACCATCCCGTTCTGATCGTCGCCGGGTGGTTTGATGCGCAGGACTTCTACGGTCCGTTCCGCATGTACCACGCGTTGATCGAAAAAAATCCTCGGAACAAACCCTATTTTGTGATCGGTCCGTGGCTTCATGGCGGCTATGCACGCATGGACGGCGACACCCTGGGCAATATCTCATTCGGTTCCAAGACCGGAGTCTATTATCGTGAACAGATCGAGCTCCCCTTCTTCAACTATTACCTGAAGGATAAGGGAGAAATGAAGCTCCCCAAAGTGGCCGCTTTCGAGACCGGAAGGAATGCATGGCGGGCGCTGGACAATTGGCCGCCCGCGGGCGCCAAGCCATTGAATCTTTTCCTGGATGCGGGATCGAGACTGTCATTTGACCCGCCGCGCAACGCAGCCATACAGGCGTTCGATTCTTATGTCAGCGATCCGGGCAAGCCGGTGCCTTACTCAGCCGAAATCCGGACGATCGAGGGACACCTGTTCATGGTGGAGGATCAGCGTTTCGCCTGGACAAGGCCGGACGTCCTTTATTACCAGACCGAGCCTCTGAAAGAAGATCTGACCATCGCCGGGCCCAGCACGGCCAATCTCCACGTATCAACCACCGGAACCGACTCCGACTTCGTGGTGAAGCTCATCGACGTATATCCGGGAAACGCGCCGGACCCGCAGCCGAATCCGCAGAATGTCCGCATGGGCGGCTTTCAGATGCTGCTGGCGGGAGATATCCTCAGAGCCAAGTTCCGGAACAGCTTTACGAATCCCGAACCGATGGTGCCGGACAAGGTCACCATGCTGGAGTTCCCACTGGGCGACAAGTATCACACCTTTCTGAAGGGGCACAGGATCATGGTGCAGGTGCAGAGTTCGTGGTTTCCGATGTTTGATCGCAATCCGCAGAAGTTCGTGGACATCTATCACGCCCGGGAATCGGATTATCAGAAAGCGACCCAGAAGATCTTTCATTCGGCGCAATCGCCGTCTTATGTAACTGTAAGCGTGATCCGATAGCAGAGCCCCCGATAGTTCTTTGCGGTCCTGAGGTCTTTACGATGCTTTTTCCAGGGCTGTCCTTCGGCAAAACCTCGTCCGCATCGAAAACATTGAGGTTTTTATCTCGACCTGGCAGCCTTAGCATCCATGATGGAAGCCCTCTATTGTCTGATAGCCTCTCTCAGATCCCACTTCAGGGATCGACGCCAATTGGCTCTCGAAAACTTGGCGTTGCGACAGCAGCTTGCCACTCTGTCTCGGACTCACACCCACCGGCGCCTGCGAAAACGAATGGGCTGTTCTGGGTCTGGCTCTCCCGAATGTGGCAAAGCTGGCGGGGAAATTGGGGACGCTCACCAAATATTGCCGATTTGGCAGTAGATTAGTAAATGCAAAACGGGGAGCGTCCCACTTTTCTAATCTTCAATTCAGGCCCGTCTGCGCGCGGATCCAGCGCGTAAGCAAATCGAGAAAGCCGGGGACGAATTCTTTTTTGAGCGCAGGGTACTCGCTCGGGCTGCCGGTAACGGCCGGGATATAGAGGTGGTTCATCTTGGGCAGAATCTCCACCGTGTAGTTGTGGTTGCCACCTTTCTCCAGGGCGGCGACTATCGCCTGCCTGTTCTCGGCCGCCGGCACCTGCGTGTCCAGCTCCCCGAACAGGGCCAGCACCGGGCAGCGCACCTTCTGCAAGTAAGGGACCGGATCCAGATCAAGGAAATATCGGAACCATGGGCTCTCCGGCATCTTTAGCGAGGCTTCGACAGCCTTCTCCGCATAGGCGTTGGCGTCGGGGATGGTCCGCCTCTGTTCGGGCGGCATCTTTTCGATCTGCGCTAAGGTGTCGCGGAGCATCTTGGCGCGCAATTCTTCCCAACCCTTCCCTTCACGGACGACTTTAAAGATGTGCCTCTGAAATGCCGCTTCCTTCTTGAGATCTTCGGCACTCGCTCCTTCAGCCCGGCCGGCCGCCTCGGCCTGGGAAAGCAGGATCCTCTCGCCCGTAACTCCCATCGTCGACATGAGCACGATGAAGGCAACGTCCTGGGAACGGGAAGCCACCATCGGCGCCACAATGCCGCCTTCGCTGTGGCCGCAGAGGCCGATGCGTTTCGGGTCGATGTCGGGACGCGCCTTCAACCACTGGATCGCGGCCAGCACATCGCCGGCAAACTCTGCGGTGGTCGACTGGGAAGTGCTTCCGGTGGAACCGCCCACCCCCCGATCGTCATAGCGCAACACGGCAATGCCATTGCGCGTGAGCTGATCGGCGATCAGGCGAAACGGCTTTAAGCCGAGGATCTCTTCGTCGCGGTTTTGCGCCCCGCTACCCGTGATCATCACAACCGCGGGACAGGGCCCCGCGGAGGCCGGCAACGTCAGCGTCCCGGCAAGCGTGACACTGCCGTTGGCAAAACGGACTTCCTCCTGCTGGTATGGAATCGGTTCCGCCACAGGCGCCGGTTCCGCCGCTTTCGGTGCCCTGCCGCGCTTCAGGGAAAAGGTCCCCGAGGCCGGTCCCTGGGTGAAACTGCCTGAGATTTCATCCTGTTTGAGCTCACCTTCAAACATGGCCAGAGTCAGTCCGGCGGGGAGCTCGAAGTGCACCTTCGACTCTTTGCAGAGCACATTCTTGAGCGCCAGCCCCTTCGCCCCCTGCTTGGGGATATCTATCGTGCCTTGAATGTTGTCTTGATCCGCCTTGAAGTCCACCTGAATTCCCAACTGGATACCCCGAATGCTGATCGCTCCTTCCCAATGCCCCGCCAGCGATTGCTGTGCCATCGAACCAGGGAAATCGTTGCCGGCGACTGCAATCATGACTGGTGCCAAGCCCAGAACTTTCATGGCCACACCCTCCCTTTCGATTGCGACGCCTGGCGGCGCCGCACTCTTTGCTAACTGGCTCAACCACATCAGCCGGCAAACCTGCTGATGACTGCGATGAGGATGATCAATCCGATAAATCCACACAGCAGCGCCACCGCCTTGGGATTTCCTAAATTGATCGTATAGCCGAATCCAAAGCGTCGCTCGACAAAAATGGACGGATCGTCGCGGTTGACGTAGAACATGCCGAGAACCCAGAGACGGTTGTTGGCGAGCCCGTCGGTCAACGGGCGATCCGCGGCGCTCTCCTCGAGCCGCGAGCCTCCCTGCCCATATTTCAGGGCGATGTAGATGCTCCCTGCCAATGCGACCGCCACCAGGACCAGGGTCAAGATCATCATGGCCGGGGACAAGGCCTGATCCCATCCCAGCGCCACTCGGATCGAGGACTGGGCCAGAATCGTCAGCATCGCCGTGAGCAGCAACGAAACGATGGCCAGAAAATTGGCCATGATCCGACGGAAGCGCTGCTGGGCCCGGAAAGACACGCCTCGATCGTCGGAGCGAACGGCACGCTTAGCCTGGCCGATCAGATACGCCATTCCCGCGGTTCCCACACCCAGGATCAGGCACATTATCGACGGCATCATCGCGCTGAAGATCGATCGCGGCCGCCAGCCGTCGGGCTTTCCCAGGAGACCGAAATGGACCGGCACCAGATTCGGCAGCGCAGAGTAATGGCTCCAGGCAAAACTTATGGCGTAAAGCCCTCCGGCCAGTCCAAATCCCAAGGCCAGATAGGGCAGAAAGAGCGGTTTGGATTCCCCCACCAGGATGAACGCCGCCGCCGGCGGCGCCTCACCCTGATGGGCCATGCTCCGTGCCTTCGAGTACGCCCGCAGATACTCTTCGAGAAAACCGAGCGGCAGCAGAAACAATGAAGCCAAAGAGCCCACTATCGACTGATGTCGGAGGCCCACAAAGAGACCGATCCCCAGGCCGGCAACCAGCCACAACGCCATCCCCAAATACCAGGAGCGCGTGATCCGGCGTGCCGCTTCACCCGCGGAAGCTTCCTCGCCAATGTAGACCCCGAACAGCAGGCCCCGACGGCTGATGCGCGGGAATATAAAATAAAATCCGCCTGTGACTCCCGCTATGACCAGCAATGAGATCCAAGTAATTTCCTGTTCCATCGAACACCTCTTCGTTTACTTCTCCGAGCCGCTCCCAAGAGACGCAATTTCTTGCTCTGCCAGACGGTGCAATTCTTCCGTCGACAGGCCGGCCTGGTGCAGCAGCGCCAGCACCCTCCTCAACTCCTGGCAGAGTTTCGCACGCTCCCCCGAAGGCTTGCGGGCCGGAGCCGCCACTTCCGCCCCCGATCGGTCGCGGATGCGGACAAATCCTTCCTCCTCCAGCACCCTGTAGGCGCGCGCTACCGTGTTGAGGTTTACCCCCAGATCAGAAGCCAGAACCCGAACCGTAGGCAGGGGAGTGCCCGCCGGGAGCTCGCCGGCGGCCACCAACTCACGGATTTGCCGGGCGATCTGCTCGTAGACTGGCTCTTCCAGCGACCGATCGATTATGATCATCATCGCATTACCCCAGGTATTTGTATACCACATAGTATACAGATTGGTCCGAGTCGAAGCAACATCAAAATGCAAGGAATCTGAGCCGCGTGCCCTCTCATTACCGCTTGATTCGGAGGCGTGGTCGGGAAAAACTGGTGTTTCCGCCACCGACTGTTGGCAGCCTGAGCGTAACTCGCATGCGTGGTATAGTTTGAGACTCAATTCCAGGCGATCAACTCCACTATTGAAACGGTCCAAGAGCAATCAAGAGCAATGAAGACTCTCAGCCGCCCAAACAGGCAATGCCCGCTGGCGCGAAAAACCAGTTCAGGAAACATCATGGACCACGGATTCTATAAAACCAGGTGGCGGAGGCGTCGTCGATATCGTTGCCGTAGTTGCGGAAACACCTTCTGCTCGAACACCGGTACGCCATACCATCGACTCCAACATCGTCGCGCGACCTTCGATGAGGTCGCCACGCTCAGCGTCGAGGGCCTGAACAAGTCTGCGATAGCTCGGATAAAGCGAATCGCCTGGAATACCCTTCATCGCTGGCTACAAAAAGCTGCCGGCTCTTATCGCTGCTTCAACGATCGAAAAATCAATGGAATCGCCCTCACAGAGCTTCAGGCAGATGAGATTCGTACGATCATCCACGACAAAGAACAACCCATCCGGATCTTCGCGACGATCGAGGTCTGGCCTCGGCTTTGGCCTGCGCCGGTCGTGGGAAGACGAAGCTATCGAAACACACTCACCCTCTTGCGGGATATCTCCAGCCGAACGAATCTCGAACGTGTCCCTCTGATCACCACGAACGGATTCGCCTTTCATGCGAAGGTCATCCGCCGTGTCTTTGGGTCCGCGTGTCTGTGCGGGCAGGTCATCAAGACCCGTAGGAACGATCGTATTGTGAAGGTCGAGCGAAGAGCCGTAATCGGTGCTGACTGGCGATTGGAAAAAATGCTTGCTGATTCCGAGGACTCCTCGAAACTGAACACGTCCTTTATCGAACGGCTGAACCTCACGATCCGACAAAGTTCGGCGTATCTATTTCGGCGGACGATTGGCCATGCGCGATGGAAGGAGCGCCTCGAAGATCATCTCGAGTTGCTTCGCGGCTATTACAACTTCGCAAGGCCACACAGGGCGCTGAAATTCGGACGCGAGGTCCGGACACCGGCCATGCAGGCGGGATTGACCACCAGGCGCTGACGTTCAGGGAGATCTTCTCCTCGACGATGCATTTTTTGGCGCTGCAAAATGTCACATTCATGTTCTTCGACTCCGCCTTGTTGGTCAATGTGGACGATTCGCGCCTTTCTATGGCAGCGTAGCAACACTGGATGGCGGAAGCACCGCTGCAACCTGATTCTTCTTGCATAAAAGCAAGGAAGTCATGGATAAAGACTCTATGCGCTGGGATTACGGGCGCTCTTCTGGTTGACCGCAAGCACTTCCCTGTTGGTCAGTAGCGCGAGCGTGGTCGGGTCAGTGCCAAAAAACATTGCCGAGCGGCGTCGCGATGCAGCACAATGCACCCCATAAGGAACGCGCGCAACCGGAGAAAGACGGCCGCGCCTCGAGGCCTCGGCCTGAACCGACAGACCATAGCGGCCAGCGAGCCTCGGAGACGTCCATATGAAAATTGGAGTGAGGATCACCATCGCTTTTGTCCTGGGACTGCTGATCATCGGCGCCGTAGGCATCCAATCCTACCTTGGAATCCAGCAGTTGACCGAGAGGAACCGTTGGGTGATGCAGACCCACGAGGTGCTGGAGAACCTGGAGCGCGTCCTATCGGTGCTCAAGGATGCCGAAACAGGCCAGCGGGGCTTTGTCCTGACCGGCGAGGACCGTTACCTGGAGCCGTACAACGCGGCCGCCGGAGAGATCGTCAAGGACATCGACTCGGTCACATCCCTGACCAAGGACAATCCCGAACAGCAGAAGAGCCTCCAGCAGCTTCAGAAGCTTTCCCGCGACAAACTCGATGAGTTGCAGGAGACCATCAAGCTTCGCAGGGAGGCGGGCCTGGAGGCGGCCTTGCCGGTCATTCGCAGCGACCGCGGCAAGCGGATCATGGATGAGATCAGGGTGCTCATCGATCAGATGGCAGCCCGCGAGCGGCGGTTGCTGGACGCGCGGAATCGCGCTGCCGGCGAAGTCGCCCGGCGAAGCATGCTGACGCTGGGCTTCGGCGTGCTGTTGTCCCTGGGGATTCTGGGGGGTGCCGCGGTCATCATCATACGCACGATGCAGCTGGCCGACCGTGGCACGCTTCCCGGTGGCGCCGGCAGGAAATGGCCCAGAATCGCCATCCGGTATGCTTTCGCGGTGGTGGTAGTCGCCCTGGTCACGGGGTTGCGATCGTGGTTGGTGCGGTTCTTCGGCCCCATGCCGCTGTTCGTTACGTGGTATCCGGCGGTTCTCTTGGTGGCGACGATCGCCGGCGGCGGGCCGGGAGTAGTGGCTACCCTCCTGTCGGCCATGGCGGCCGATTACTGGTTCATCGAGCCGCTCGGGCAGTTCGGTATCGGCGAGGCGAATGAAGCCGTCGCAATGGGCATTTTCACCGGCACGGGCATCTTCCTGAGCATCCTGGCCGAGCGTCTGCGGCGTGCCCGATGGGCGGAGGCGGTCAGCGTCACACAGGAGCGGGAACTGGCCCTGCTGAACATGGCCAACCTCATGACCCTTGACCTGGATCACCGCATCGTCCACTGGCGCGAGGGCAACCGCCGGTTGTACGGCTTCAACGCCCAGGAGGCCCAGGGCCAACTCACCTTCGAATTGCTCCAGACGCATCTTCCCCAGCCCCTGGAACAGATTCACAGCGAGCTGCTGGAAACAGGCCACTGGGAGGGCGAAGCGACTCGACGCAGCAAGGACGGAACCCAACTGTCCCTGGCGATCCTGTGGGCGATGCGCCGCGACGAGCGTGGCAAGCCTCTGGCCATCCTGGAGGTCAGTACCGACATCACGCGGCAGAAGATCGCCGAGGAATCGCTCCGGCAACAGTCGGAGGAACTGGCCCAGCAGAACGAGCAGCTGACGCAGCAGTCGGAGGAGCTGACGCAGCAGGCCGAGGAATTGTCCGAGCAAAACGAGGAATTGCAGACCCAGTCGGAGGAAATCCAGGCGCTGAATGCGGACCTGGGCCGCCGGGAGAAGATGCTCCAGACGCTGCTGGAATCCGCCCGCCTGCCGATCGGCGAACAGGAAGTGATGGGGAAGATCTGTCGCGCCGCCATGGAGATGATCGGCCAGCCCGCCACCGGCGTGGTCGTCTGTGAACAACATGGCGACGAATTGCAGATTCTTGCTCACACGGGATTCGATGGCGCTGAGGTTCCAGGTTCCTGGCCGGTGAAGGGTTCATTTATCGAGATGGTGATCCAGCAGAACCGCACAGCGTCCCTGGAGGACACCTCGCTTCGGCCGGACTTGAACATCCTGAACGTCCCCGACCATCAGCGATTTGCAGCGGTGCTCTCTTCGCCCGTGCACGTCAATGGAAAGGGCATCGGGGCCGTAAGCATTTACAGCAACAAGACGCAGCGATGGACCGCGGAGCAGTTCGGACTGGTTGAGTGGCTTGCAACGCATTGCTCGAACACACTGGAGGCGATGCGGCTTGCGGCCGAAGTTCGAGGGGCGGGCGAACAGCGCCGCTTGGCGCTGGAGGCGGCGGAACTGGGCGCATGGGACTACCGCTTTGATGCCGGCAGGGTCTATTGGGACGAACGATGCCGGGATATGTGGGGCATCCCGAAAGGCGAAACTATCGACTATGATGCCGCCATCGACAGGATTCACCCCGAGGACCGCTTGGCCACGGACGAGGCAGTGAAACAGGCGCTGGCCGGAGCTCATGGTGGTGCGTATCACCGCGAGTTCCGCGTCCTCTGGCCGGACGGCTCGGTGCATTGGATCGCCTCACACGGGCGGGTCTACTTCGAGGGCGAAGAGGCGGACAGACGAGCTGTTCAATTCATCGGCGCCAACCGGGACATCACCCAGGAGAAACAGGCCCAAGAGGCGATCCGGGAGAGCCAACGGCAGAATGAGTTCCTGGCAAACATCCTCGAAGCCTCGTCGCAGGCCTTCGGCGTGGGATATCCCGACGGGCGCCTGGGGCTGACCAATAAGGCATTCGAGCAGATCACCGGCTACAGCGGCGAGGAACTGCGTTCCATCGACCGGGCAAGGACGCTTACTCCCCCGGAATGGCTGGAGATCGAACGGCAGAAGCTGGACGAACTACACCGCACTGGCCTCCCGGTGCGGTATGAGAAGGAGTATATCCGCAAAGACGGCACGCGTGTGCCCATCGAACTGCTGGTGCACCTGGTGAAAGATGCGGAAGGGAAACCGCTGTACTACTATTCCTTCCTCACCGACATTACGGAACGTAGGAAGGCCGAGGAGGCGCTGCGCGAAGCCCACGAGGATTTGGAGCGGAGAGTGCAGGAGCGAACCACCGAGCTGATCCAGATCAATCGCACCCTCCGCATGGTCAGTGCCTGCAATGAGTCGGTAGTTCGTGCCGTGGATGAAGTCGAATTGATGACTGACGTCTGCCGGATTATCGTCGAAATCGGCGGTTACCGGATGGCGTGGGTTGGTTTTGCTGAGGATGACCCGCAGCAGAGCGTGCGCCCGGTTGCTTCGATGGGTTTTGAAGAGGGCTATCTGAAGCAGGCCGGGATCTGTTGGGCCGACAACGAGCGCGGTCGCGGCCCGACTGGTACGGCCATCCGATTGGGCAGTACCCAGATCTGCAGCGATTTCCTGGCCGACCCACGGTTGGCGCCATGGCGCGAGCGGGCGGTCAGTTGCGGATTCCAATCTTCGATCGCGCTCCCTCTGGTTCACGATGGGCGGGCGTTTGGGGCCCTGACCATTTATGCCGCTATGCCGCACGCGTTCCGTGAATCTGCGACCCGAGTATTGGAAGAGATGGCCGGAGATCTGGCGTTTGGGATTATGGCTCTGAGGACGCGAAAGGAATTGCGGGAGAGCCATGATCGTCTGCATGCGCTTGCGTCGGAACTTACCCTGGCCGAGCAGCGTGAACGTAAGCAGCTGGCGCAAGTGCTGCACGACCATATCCAGCAACTTCTGGTAGGAGCCAAGTTCCGACTCGCAATCCTGGGTCGCACTGATTCTCCCGCGTTGCAAAAGGCTGCCGGGGATGTGGATGACCTCCTCACGGAAGCGATCAAAGCCTCACGCTCGCTCACGGCGGAGTTGAGCCCTCCGATCCTGCATGAGGCCGGCCTGGCCGCGGCATTGGAATGGCTTGCCCGGTGGATGAAGGAAAACTACGACCTGATCGTGAGCGTCAATGCGGACATGAGAGCCAACCCCGGCCAGGAGGCCCTTTCCGTCCTGATATTCCAGTCCATCCGGGAGCTGCTTTTCAACACAGTCAAACACGCAAAGGTTGAGCGCGCCCGTGTGGACATGAGCTTGAAGGGCACTCAACTGGAAGTGATCGTGTCGGATGAAGGGGAGGGGTTCGATCCGGCACAGGTTTTGCCACTGAAAACCTCTTCCGCAGGCTTCGGGTTATTCAGCATCCGCGAGCGACTCAACTTGCTTGGTGGTAGCATGACGACGGAGAGTGCCCCAGGTCAAGGCTGCCGTGTTATCCTCGTGGCTCCCTTGCAGTCCGCCGGGGTGCAATTGCAGACCGCCCCATCCCGAAGGATGGCGGCTGAAAGAGGCCAGGTCTCCCAGCGTGGCGCCGCCTTGGAAGCTACGAAAAAAATCCGCGTGCTGCTGGCCGACGACCATGTGGTCATGAGGGATGGGCTATCGCGGCTGCTGAAGGAAGAAGCTGACTTCGAGATTGTCGGACTGGCCTCGGATGGACAAGCGGCCATTGACCTGGCAAGGCGCCTGCTCCCGGATGTGATCGTCATGGACATCAGAATGCCCCAAGTCACCGGTATCGAGGCAACCCGGCTCATCCGCGCCGAGCTGCCGCAGGTGCAGGTCATCGGCCTGTCGATGTTTGAGGAGCCCGATCAGGCTGCTCGGATGCGGGAGGCCGGAGCGTCCGACTATCTCCTCAAGAGCGGGCAACCAGCCGCGCTGATCGCTGCGATCCGGGAATGCATGGGTCGTAAATCGGGGGCGGACCACTGCGGCTACGGGAAAAATCAATGATTTCTCTGTCCCGCGTTTTGACCACCCCCCCGGCCATTCGCCCCGCGGCAGTTTTGATCACCCTTCCCCCTTAAGCCCGGTCCATTTTCCGAATGAACGCGCCACGAAGGAGAATATAAAGAAGTACCGCGCCCAAAACGGTTGGAAGCCCAAATTCCGAGAGAGTGGCATCAGCGACGTTTTCCGCCTCCGCCGCCACCACGGGAGCCACCGCCGCTGGATCCACGTCCGCCGCTGGAGCTGCCGCCACTGCTGAAGCGTGGCGTAGACATCTGTGGCGCGGACCGGTACTGCTGCGGTGCCTGATACCTCTGCTGCGGTGCGGACCGGACCTGCTGCGGTGCCTGATACCTCTGCTGCGGTGCGGGCCGGACCTGTTGCGGTGCCTGATACCTCTGCTGCGGCGCGGGCCGG
>JBGQNR010000042.1:0-33203 GCA_041501225.1 Acidobacteriota bacterium | reverse complement strand
GTTGTTTCAGCTGACCACAAGTAATAGTGATAGGCGCATGGCTCGCGTGCCCTTCCCAATCAGTCTGCGCCAGTTCCAGCTCCAGTTTGCCACCGTAGGAGGCATGCCAGAGCCCCGGGACCCTTGCCAGTGGCCCGAAGGCCTACAGGTGCCCAAGATACGTGCCTCTGGACTTACGGGATAGGCAACGAAAATCGGGGCGAAGGATCTGGACCACAATATATAGTGCTGTGCTGAAACAACCGGATAAGCATGAGAGATCTAACGTTTCTGGACAACATGCCGGTTTGCGAGTGAATGCTGTCCCTACAAGTGCAACGGTTTCATCTACTCAGGGTCACCCAAGGCCAAAATAATGACGTCAAATCTGGAGGACTGCATCGATCATAGGTAGCCTGACGGCGATCCGTGATCAAGAGACCGATCCTTCTTATCTCACCGATCCACCCGAAGAGCTGGCATCATACAGGCGGGAACAAGGACATCCACGTTTTTTACAGGGCGGCCTGGAGCTCGACAAAGAAGTGGCGCGCAGAAGGGGGGCGTTGCGACGGATCAACGGCCAGGGAGCGTTCGAAGAACTCCCTGAGCTGCTGCGTTAACGCCGGAGCGTCGTCGTCAAGCGGCGGGAAACGACCCTCAATCAGCACACTCCGCCAGTCGGCCGATGTGCCGAACGGATGAACTCCGGTGAGCATCTCGAATGCTACAACGGCCAAAGCCCATAGGTCCCAACTTTCCATCGGGGCTCCGCCCCGAATCTGCTCCGGGGACATATAAGGAAGCGTCCCAATCAGCATTCCAGGCGCAGTGTCCGGTATGCCCTCCGTCACCCCACCTGGCGTCATCGGTTTCGCAAGGCCGAAATCCAGGATTTTGGCCACTTCTGCCTGTCCTGACCGGGTAAGGAAGAGGCGCGACCGTCTCCTCGATCCTGGGTTCAAGCCGGCGATAAAACGTCGGCCTGGCGATATCCAGCGATTTGCAGGCGGCTACCGTCCCAACCTCCGTCGACAGCTCCTGACAGGCAATCATTCGTCGCTCCTGTTCTGCTCGATTGGGGGAACCGTCAGCCCCAGTAGATCGCAGAGTTTTTTTTGGACATCGATTATGGTTTCGGCCTGCCGCAGGCGTTTCTGCAGCCGCTGGGTTTCACGGCGCAACTGTTCCACTTCGCCGGCCAGGGGATTGCGTGGAACCGGCTTCTTGCCTCGCTTACGCGGCTCCAGCCCGGCGATCTCTCCCGTTTCGCGCTGCTTGCGCCAAGTGGTGAGGTGGGAGGAATACAGCCCTTCACGCCGCATCAACGCCGCAATCCCACCGGGTCCACAGTCGTCAGCTTCCTGCAGGATGTGCCGCTTGTATTTGGCGGAGAAACGCCTCCGTGTTGCCTTGCTGTCGACCTCAGGGTCGGCTATGTCGGAGGCCTTGGTCACCGGCGCCGCCAAGGGGATGGTTGCCCCTCCGCTACGCGAAGGCTCGCTACGCTCGCCTTCACTCCGCTCCGGGGCAACCATCCCCGTCTCTCTCTTCAATTCTGCTATTCCCATCTTGGATTTTCTCCCTACCCTCTACATTAAATTAACATGGGGTAGGTGTCTCATCATCATAGGCTTGGCCCGGCCGTTCGGCCGCAACCAAAATGAGTCTGGATGTGGCAGTAAATATTTGCCGGAATATTGTGTGACTTCAGCATTCAGCCGTTCGCGCTTTGACTGCCGTGTTTGACCAGTTGCTTGGTAATGCTCCAGCGCAAGCTGACAAACCCGCGCCCAAACTTTCAGAATACAAAACATCCAGAATGACAGGGCCACTTAATGAGAATGTCCCGTGACATGCCATGACTCTTGCCGGATGATTTTTTTTAAATCATCCCGGGAGCAAGTTAATGGAACACTTCTTGGAGCGGCATAAAGAGCGAATTGAAGGAGTTATATCAGGGTTCGATCGCATCCTATTTCGAGGGACATTACGTTCCATTAGCGATAGGCACGGAGCTGAGAGGTGGCTCTGGTACCAGGGGGTGCTGTTGACCGGTTTTGGTCCCTTCGCCGAGAAGCTATCGACGCGTCTAAAAAAACACGCCGAAGAAATCGCCCAAGAACATCACCGGCCATTTATTTATGTGGAATCGCCAAAGCAGTCTAAGCAAGAGATCGTGCGGCAAATTATGACGAAGGACAAAATTGAACAAGGCCTGATTTGTGTTCTCTCCTGCGTTGAACCATGCAGGGCCTTCCAACTGGAGAAAATCCGTTGCGACAAAATGCTCGCCTTGAAGGCCAAAACGCGCCAGTGTCTCCACCTCTATTTCTATTATGTTGACCGCGAGTTTGGCCTGATGCACGTGCGACTCCAAACCTGGCTCCCATTTACGATCCAAGTATGCATCAACGGGTGGGAGTGGTTAGCCCGACGCCTCGACCGCCAGGGTATCGGATATGAAAAACGCGACAACTGTTTCGCACACATCGACGATATTCCTAGGGCTCAGCGCATGATGGACAGTCTTGTCGAGCGCAAATGGATCCGATGGCTAGATCTTCTCGCAAAAAGATGTAATCCCTGGCTCAATCCAAGTAACGGTGTTGACCTGCGCGGCTATTATTGGAGCATCCGAGATGGCGAATACTCCACGGATGTCCTTTTCAAAGATTCAGAGAGCCTCAAGGAAGTCTATCCCCGGCTGCTGAATCACGCGATCCGCAATTTCAGCGCCAAGGAGGTTCTCCGGTTTCTTCAAAGACACTTTAATTGCAGGTCAACGGGTGAAGTCAAAAGCAATCTCACGGTAAGGATTGAAGGTGTGCGTATCAAACACTGGGTCGATGAGAACTCGATCAAAATGTACGACAAACAAGGATTCGTGCTAGGATCGAGACAACGATAAATAATCCGCGACGATGGAACATTCGTCGGAAAGCGACCCGCAAAGGTCGGCGAGTCATGGCATGGGTTCCCATGCGCAAGGGCGTTGCTGATATTCGGAGGCGAGTAGAAATATCTCGCACCGCTAATGAGCGCTATTTGGAGGCGCTTTCGGTTGTTGGAGAACAGTCGCCTGCCTGCAAATTGCTCGATCCAGTCAGTAAGAGCATTGTTCGCAACGGACGGCCGTATAGGGCTTTGAGGCCTATCAGCCCAGACGATTCAAAGGTTTTCCGAACGATAAGCCAAGGCGAATTTCTGCTCCACTCCTTTCGGAATAAGGACCTTCGCTCCATTCTATTTCCCCAGTCTGAGAAGGACCCGATACAATGCCGCCAGTCATCTGCACGCATAAGCCGAATTCTCCGGCTTCTCAGAGCTCATGGGCTTATAGCCAAGATTTCAAAAACTCACTCATACAGAATAACTTCCAGTGGCCACGCTGTATTTGCGACATCCAATCATCTCCGCGGAAGCAATATCTTAGGATTGGCCGCTTAAGAATTTGATGCAAATATTACAAGAGTTCACGGATTTGTATTACAGAGGGACTTGTCCTACCTATCCGTACCGCGAGATAAAACATCAATTGCATCTCCTGTTCAGAGGAGAATCCCGATCTCCGTGAACCAGTATTATCGATCATCCCTTCAACCACTTCATCTTAAAAATTTCTGCGATTCAGGCCTTGTTCTCCCGGATAAAAATGCTTATAAGTTTACTGTCCGTCGAGCGGAATCAGCGGGCTTGTCATCAACAACTTGCCCTTAACGCAGTTATTTCCCGCCGCGTCAACTCAATCGTTGGGCCACACATATGGATGCATCTGATCGCCAACGGTGGTTCCGAATGGTGGTACTCTTAGGTGCGGTGTACTTTGTCTTCGGCGTCGCCTTCGCTGCGTTCGCCGGTTTGTCTGCGTCCCATTCGATGCGTGTCACTTGGAATCGTTTGGGCTTCTTGACCTCCGCCGTCGCTTTCGCGGTTCATATCGGTTACGAGCACTTTCGCTTGCGTAACTCGCCCCTAATAACAGCGTCGCACGTCTCCTTCGCCGTGGCCTTGGGTGCTTTTGCTCTGGCAGTCAGCGCGAACGTTCATGGGCACAGAGTGGGCGCAAGCAACCAGCGCCTGCTCGCCTTCGCGCTCGTAGCATGGCCGGCGATAACCGCAGTCCCGGCGTTTGTGGTCGCGCTAGTTGCGGCAGCCGGACTAGCCCTCAGACGACGGAGCGCTTAATCGCGTAGTGTCGCACTATATAGCCCGACACGTCGTTGGACCGGAGCGCGGGTGGCCTGTTTCGCAACGTGATCGATCGATTCGAAGGTTGAAAACTAATCGCCGCGCCCGGTCAACTCTGACGTTGGGCGGACACTAGCCTGATCGGCGACGGCGCCGTGATCGAGAAAATGCTACGCCACCAGAAGCTATTGATGTTAATGCTTTTTGCCGGCATGGGTTGGCTTCCCTCCGCGTGCACAACATTCCTCTGGATCTTCGCCGTCGTTACAAATAAGAACTTTACTACTGGGACAAATGCAGATCTGACCGGTGGGAGCGAGGTTTTTTATCCCATTGTCAACGCGTATAACAGATGCGATGCTACGAGCCGCATCCACTGCGGCTTTCTTGAAAGTGGCGGTGGCCAGTCCCCCCAGTATAACCACTTGGTCCTCGACCTTGGCCCAGATTAGCATTTTGTTGAAATCCGGGAGTTCCGGTAGCCTCCTAATCACCTCAGCAAGAACTATTTCATCCGTAGTGAATCCGGTCTGCAATGTACTGGGCTTTGTTCCGCTCTTTGCCGGTTTGCTTACAGCTTTCGACTTCGCTTCCTTCGCCATGACTCGTCTCCTTTATTTGAAGTTGTCCAACATCGAAATGAGACTCCATTTCAACTGCTTGCCGTAGTAAATGCATTTTCCATCGTGCGACCAGACCAGGCTGGAAAAATAAAGCCGCGCATCCAGGTTGGAGGTGACCTTCGTGGCCTGACCACCGATCGCAGGCATTAGCCACAGGTTATCTCTCCCGTCAAGCCGCGAGACGAAAGCTATGTTCTTTCCATCCCGCGACAGCTTGATATTGTCGATGTACGCCGACTCAAGGCGGGCAATCATGCGGTTGTTCCTGTTGTCAGCAGAAACCTGAACCAAACGCACTGTGGGGGAGGACGGGGACCCCGAGCTCCGCTCCTCGATGGCTATCAACAAGTCGTTGCCGGACGGAAGCCACCCGAGGTTAGTGATGGCAGAATCGGCTTGAAAGAGGAGTTCACCTTTTCCTGTCTCTACCCTTGCCGCGCAAAGGCTCCAGCTCTTGTCTCCTTGAATGCGCGCTGTTGAAATATAGGAGACCGACTTGCCGTCGGGCGACCAGAAGGGGCTGTAAAGAGACGCATTGGAGGTGGGGCCGGCGGCGATCCTGGCGCTGTTCGAACCATCCGCACTGGTTGCCCAGATGCCCTCTCCCCTGGAATCTGCGGCAACATAAACGATTTTGCCGCCGTCGGGCGACCAACTGAAGGTGCTGTCCCGCAAACGATTATAAGGGAAGATCCTGAAACCAAAGAACCTTAGGCCCCGGGTAGTGAGCTGTTTCTCATCGCCACCAGTTGCCCGGGCCGTCCAAATGTCATTCTTTCCCCCCCTGGCTCGCAAAAAAGCCACCTTGCTGCCGTCCGGGGACCAATGCACGTCAAAACCATCCGCCGAAATCTGGACAAACTGTCCTTCGTTTTGCGACGGCCTGGCAAGAATACGACATTGCTGCAGTTTATCCTGGCTCATGCTCCGAATTACCTGATACGCGATTCTTTGTCCGTCCGGTGAGACATCGGGCCAAAACTCAAGACCATATTCAGACGTGACAGCAAACTCTTCTCCTGTCGCCACTTTCACTCCCCAAATGTCGGACTCCTGTCGTTCGGTGCCGATAAGAATTCTGCTCCCATCGGAAGAGACGTCCGACACCAGGCAGTCGTTCTCTTCGCTTGTAAGCTGCAACGGTTTGCGTCTGTCGAGGTAAGCACCGCGGACTTGAAACGTACCGTCCAGCGAAGAGCTGTAGATGATTCGCTTGCCGTCCGGATGCCATCGCGGATTGAGATTGGGAGCGTCGGCGATGCTGATCTGAAGCGCGGCCCCTCCGTTTATGGGCATAACCCAGACATCCTCCTTCCCATTGGTTTGGGCGACATAAGCGACTCGATCCTCCCGCGGAGAGATGTTCAGGTCCGTGACTGTTGATGAGGGATCGAAATGGGTCACCTGGGTTACGCTTCCTGTGGCGGTATTTAGAGCAAAGAGATTACGTCCTGATTCGTAGTAGATGGAGCCGCCATCCTTCGACCAGCGCCTCAAACGTTGGCTCGTCCCTGCCAGAGTAGCGATGGAATTGGACAGGCCGCCAATGGCAGGGATGCGCCACACACCGACATGACCCCCCTGTGTTGAAATGTAGGCGATTTGCTGCCCATCGGGGGACCATACGGGGGTACGGTCGGCTCTTCCGTCCTTGGTCAATGGCGCCGGTTCTCCCGAGCCAACCAGCTTGAGCCAAATCTCCCGGCTGGTACCCATGCTAGAGGAAAAAGCGATCATCTTGCCGTCCGGTGAGAAAGTGGCGTCGCTCTGGTTGTCGCTACCGTCACTTTTCCAATTCACCAGTTGAACCTGCCGCAAAGAGGGCGACGGCCTGTAATCGGACAGGTCCCAGCGCCCCGACAACGACAACCACCAAACAGATGCTACTACGGCAGCGCCGATCAAGAGAATGGACGCCCAGCGTAAGGACAAGCCGGGCAGTACCATCCTGCGAGCCGGCTTCGCTGTGATGACGGCGGCGGGGAGCTCTTTTGGCGAGTGCCCGCTGCGGGCCAGCTTCTCTTCAAACTCCAATTCCCGTTTGAGACTTTTGATGTCCACCAGTAAATCCCGGCAGCTCTGATAGCGTTCCTCCTTGTCTTTGCGCAACGCTTTGCTGACGATGCGCTGCAACTCGTCCGGCACCTCCGGCGAGCGCTGTGTGAGAGGCCGGGGCTCGACCGAGAGGATTTGGACGATCAGGTCATTGGCGGTGGAGGCGATGAATGGGGTGCAACCCGCGATCATCTCGTAAAGAACTACTCCCAGGCTGAAAATGTCCGAGCGGTGATCCGGTTCCGTTCCGCGTACCTGCTCGGGCGCCATGTAAGCCAGCGTTCCTACGATCCTCCCTGTTGGGGTGAGAGTCGATGATGTGCTGGCCTCGTCGAAGCCGGCTGCTTCTTTTGTGAACAACTGCTTGGCCAGGCCGAAGTCCATGACCTTGACGTGCCCATTCGGAGTGATGACAATGTTGGCGGGTTTCAGGTCCCGGTGGATGATTAGCCTCTCGTGGGCCTCTTCCAACGCCTCGGCAATCTCCCGGGCTATCTCCAGCACCTCCTTGGTGGCCAGTTCACCGTGGGCCAGCCTCTGGCGTAGCGTCTGGCCCTCCACGTACTCCATGGCAATGTATGGCCGGCCGTCGAGTTCTCCGGTTTCATAGACCTTGCAGATGAAAGGGTGGTCCAGCGCGGCCGCTGCCCGCGCTTCACGCTGCAGGCGGCGGCGCCAGTACTCGCTGTCTCCTCTTTCTTCAAGCACGAACTTCAGGGCTACCTTGCGGCGCAACGCTGAGTCCTCGGCCAGATACACCTCGCCCATGGCCCCCTGGCCCAGTTTTTTGAGAATCTGGTAGCGGGTCTCGGCCTTCTCCACCACAAGCGTCGCTATGAGCCTATAGCCTTGTTCGGGGATGCTTTGGATAAAACGAGGTTCTGGCGAATCGTCTGAGAAGACTTCGCGGAGCCTCTGAATGGCGGTGGCGACGACTTCGTCGCTGGCGCCGGTGTCACCGCAGACGGCTTGCAGCAGGCGCTCCTTGGAAACCGCCCGGCCGGCGCTGTCGGCCAGATAGACGAGCACCCCCATGACCTTGGGTTCGAGCAGAAAGATCCGATTATTGGGGGATAGGACCTGGTAGAGTTCGGGCTGGACGAGGTACTCCCCGATCCGGAAAGCGCCATCCCCAAGCGATTGCTGCGTACTAGCGGAGACAGCCATCTCTGCAAACCTCTTCAGCCAACTAGTTCATTGGCGCTAGTCTATCATGTAACATATGCGGTAAGCGAGCTACATCCCCAGCATAGGCGTAGTACATTGAAACATTTCGCGGATACCTTCTTGCCATGGCCAAACTTCGACATCGCTCCATTGCTTCCTCGCAGTTCCCAGATACAGGATCCAGGACCGGTGATTTTTCCCATAATACTCACGAAAGCGCTGCAGTCCTCGGGAGTCCGCCGGCACCACTGATCGGGATGCTTTCACTTCGACGGCAAAGAGATGAGTCCCAATTTCAACAATCAAGTCAACTTCCGCTCCGTGCTCCGTCCGATAGGTGCTGACGCGTACCTCCGAATCGCCGGCACTGGCTTCATGAAGGATCTGATTACAGACGAGGTGCTCAAAGAGCCTTCCTATCCGGTCGGCTGACGCCTCAAAATTCCCCAGCAGGCCGTTGAGGACGCCGACGTCGAAAAAGAAGAACTTCGGGTGTTGGACCAGGCGGCGCGTAAGACTCTTTGCGAAGGCGTCCACTCGCCGGACCAGGAGACAATCCTCAAGTACTTCAAAGTAGCGCACCGCGGTTTGTCGGGCTATGTAGGCAGCGGTCGCAATCTTGGCCAGGTCGAGATACTGGCCCGCCCATGCGCTCATGATGTTCAGGAAGCGCGCAAAACCTTCGAGATTTCGTGCCAGGCTCTCCGCCTGGACTTCTTCTTTCAGGTAGGTCGCCGCGTAAGAGCGCAAAGTTTTCTCCCTGGTCTTGTTGTCCTCCTCGACCCAGATGCCCGGCAAGGTTCCGAATGAAAGGGCTTGTCGCACATCCAGTGCATAGCCGAGTTCTCCGCAGCTGAGTGGTCCGAGAGTATAGGTGTGGATTCGCCCAGGAAGAAGATTCGCTTGCCCCCGCCTGAGCTTTCGGGTGCTGGATCCCGTCAGATAGAATTTGAAGCGGTTCTTTGGTTGATCCAGCAGGAATTGCACGGTATTGAGCAGGCTGGGAAGGCGCTGAACCTCGTCAATAAAAACCGAGGCATGGTCACGGTAGAACCTCAACCGCTGCTCCAGCTCCCAAGGGTTCCGCAGAAACTCCAGGAAGGTCGGCTCGTGAGCCAGATTTATTTCGACGTCAGGATTGAGGCTGGAGACCAGCGTAGATTTACCGGTTTGTCGGGGGCCGAGGAGAAGGAAACTTTTCTTCGAGGCGGCCAGAATCGGTCCCAGCGTCCGTGCAATCATGTGGTTATTTTACGCTGTATTATGATCACATGTCAACAATAGACGATGTGTGCGACAAGAAAGGCTTCTGCCGTCGTTCGTGAGTGGGCTTTCAGATGCACTAGACTCCGTTTTTGAGAACACCTGCCGCAGCTGAGTAAGTAACACAAAATACATGAGAGAATTGTCGAGTATTTCGTGTATTTTGTGGTTTGCAGGCAATGGAAAACCGATAACTGAGAAGTCCGGTGACTTGGAGTGTTCGCAGTATCTGAGCCTATGCGGCAAAAGCTATGGATAGGTAGGACAAGTTGCCGTTTTGGTTCCAGTTTCTCCCTGGGAAGTGCTCTCTGCCTTTACTGATAAAAGGCAATACGTCAACTGTGAGGATTTGCGCCCCATGAAGCATGATTTTACTGCTTAAACGTGTCCCTGGATATGGATTTTTGGAACACCGGAGCCCTTATTGCAGCTCGTACCCAACGAACAATATCCTTGAAGTCCCTTAGGCGCACAATTCGAGGTCCTTCTCGCGCAGCCCATTGGGCATCAGGCGTGAAGCTGGTGTTGGTAACCAGTAATCCAATTAAGTCTGAACAGGGTTAGCCGAAAACAAGCTCGTCGTTCTTTTGATTGCAATTTTGATTGCAAGCTGTCGCGATTTGCAGTAAAAGGGCTGGTATGTGGTTTATAAAACCTGAAGTGATTTACGCCACCGTTTTGTTCCTCATCGCCTTATTTGCCACTGTTTATACTTCCACGGCCCGAAGGTTGATGGGCCTTCCCCTCAAAAGTCTGAAACGATTAGCGCTCAGAGACTATAAACTCGAACTCGCCACACTCGAATCCATACACGGCAATTCATACAACTTTCTTCTGTGGATTTTCTGGAACATCTTCTATGTTGGGCGGGTTATATTTTGGATCATGATTTACTACGTACTGCTGACCATCGGTTTTTTTTGTTCAAGCAACCATTACCAAGCCTCCTATCTGCACTGACCCCCACTGTATTCGGGGCTGTCATCGGTCGTTCACAGTTGGTATACCACGCGTTGACCGCACTCTACGATTACGACAGGCGCACTGCAAAGCTTAAGAAACTCATCGCTGAACTTAAAACAGAACTTGGGCTTGAACCGCTGCCGGTTGCGACGGCACAAACCGAGAAGGTTACAACAGCTTGATAATTTTCTTCCGTTCCCAATTCGACGAGAGAAACCCCTCGAAGACCAGACGCAGCTTTTGCTCATCCGTCATTTTCTCCACTTGCTTCCGCAACGTGAGGTTATAGTCAACCTGTTGCACGACTTTGCCGTTCCATCCGGCGTGTTTTGGGCGTAGCACTTCCCATCCCTTCGCCTTCACAAGCCCCCGCTGGCCGTCGGTGCGGATCTCGCTCATCATAATCTCAAGGAGCGCGGTGATGGCCTTCGGGCCAATCGGCAGGCTCACCTTCTTTACCGCGTTCTCAATCTCTTTCGCCTCCCGCTTTTTCTTCGCCTCCTCACGCTTCACCGCCGCCCGGCGTGCCGCAAGTTCCTTCGGTGTGAGGCGATGAACCGTCCCCTCGCGTGCGCCGTGAACTTTGCAGCTCTTATCCGTGCAGATCCGGAGGATCTCGCCGAGGCTGTCATCGGTATCGCCGGCCACGACGAGCGCCTTGTGCTCGGACGGGCATTTTTCCTTTGCGCCGAGTTTCCGGTACTCGTTATAGGACTGCACACCCTTCTCAAGATTCGAGACGTAGCCCCCAGCGACGAGCGTGAGCGGCTCCTTCCGAGCTTTGAATTCTTCTTTAACAACCTGGATATGCGCCGCGAGCTTCCGGGCGAAGCAGCGCTGCAATTAGCGTGTGGGTGCTGCAAAAAGCCGTATCCGGCGACAGGTTTCAGCAGTAAAACGTCGCTTTGTAGGGCACAAGCCTCCGAAGTTTACATATTTCCTTTTATCAGCCGCGAGAGGGATCGCATGCAGCGGGGCGTGCCCGAGGAGGGCTGCCGTGACCACGCAGCTTGTCCTTCCTATCCTTTTTGTCAGGCAGTATTTGACGGCGGGCACCTATCGCGAGGAGCGTTCGGACCTCGACAACATGGGCCGGATGCTGCTGCAAACCCTGACGGATTCCTCGGGCGGCGACATCAAGCGGGAGCTGACCTACGACGCGCGCGGCGCGGTCTCGCAAATCTCCGCTCCTTATCGCGCGGGGGCTTCAAAATATCAAAACAGCTATCAATACCAGTCTCTGCAATAAGGGCTCCGGTGTTCCAAAAATCCATATCCAGGGACACGTTTAAGCAGTAAAATCATGCTTCATGGGGCGCAAATCCTCACAGTTGACATATTGCCTTTTATCAGTAAAGGCAGAGAGCACTTCCCAGGGAGAAACTGGAACCAAAACGGCAACTTGTCCTACCTATCCGTACGGCCCGTTGCCCACACCTCCAGTGAGCGCTTTTAGAATAAAGTGGCCCATCTCGTGCGAGAAGATCTCCGCGAAGTCGCCCGTATTAGCGCTGTTCTCATTGACCCACGAGATCGATATAGCCTGAGAGCACGAGTTTACGCGTTGCCCCGGCGTCCTCCAGCCAAAAACCGAACCTAGCGAAACAGCCTTCTTCAAACGACATTAAGAGGTACATGGGCGCGGCCATCGCCGAAATCAAGGCGCTCGCGTCCTATCCGGAAGAGCTTCTGTTTGTGTGGAAATATCCCAACCGATGGGCGCGGATCGAGAACAGCGTGCCTTTGCTCTTCATGAGGGCCATCGCTGAGCACATCCGCCAGGATTCGTTTTGCGATCTTGGGCTGTTCGATCCAAAGAACTGCGGTATAATAGGATCCGTTTCCGGAGACAGCAATGACCTATCGAGGAAGAGTCAAGAACGGCGTTATCGTGGTCGAGGACGCGCCACATCTTCCTGAGGGCACCTTAGTGCGAGTTGAAGTGGATGAGCCCGATTGTGCTCGTGGCACCGCGGCTGCGTTGTTGGGGGCCGACGTTCGCTGGGAAGGCGATCCAGCGGAACTCGACCGCTTGCTCGGTGAGGTGCTGCAGATGCGCACGGAGGATCTTCGCCTGGAACTCGACCGACTCGGGGATCCTCTCCGGTGACCGCATACTTGCTTGATACCAACCACGCCGGGGCGCTGATGAAGGACGATCCTCGTATGATCTCCGCTCTGCGTGCTCCGAACGACAGCACATTCCATGTAGCGATGCCGAGCGTGGGGGAGCTTTGGTACATGGTCTATAACAGCTCCCGGATCGAAGGGAACGCGCGGAAACTCAGGAACCTGCTGCGTGTTCTGGTGATCCTGCCGTTTGACCAGGCCGCTGCTCGGCATTTTGGGCGTCTGCGCGCTGAACTTCGTCGTGCGGGACGACCCATCCCGCCGATTGATCTCCAAATTGCGGCAGTTGCCGTCGATCGCAATCTGACGATTCTGACAACTGATGCGCATTTTGGCCACATTCCGGGATTGACAGTCGACAGCTGGCTCAAGCTATGATGAGAACGCCTTCGGCAAGGAGTGAGACTAGCGAAAGACTCTCGTTCCGCAGGACGGCATGTATATTTCGACGATATTCGAAATTGGGAACAGGACTGGGAACAAATTGGGAACAGAATGCCCAAAACAGCATAGAAAACCAGGTAACACCGTAGCCGTAAATCATTGAGAGACAAAGACGGGCAATGTTATCATCCAATTCGGGACCGTAAGGTCGGAGGTTCGAATCCTCTCGCCCCGACCACCTCCTCGACGTCATCTTCGGGTTGTCCCATGGTCAAGCTGGCTCGGCGCATCATCGTTCACGGCATGGTGCAGGGAGTGGGCTTCCGGAGTTTCGTCCAGCGGATTGGGAAACGGCACGGGCTGACAGGGGACGTTTGCAACCAGCGGGATTCCACGGTGGAGATCGTGGCCGAGGGCCCATCCGGCGAGTTGGAGGAGTTTATCAGGGAAGTGCGGAAAGGGCCGCCCATGGCCTATGTGGAGCGACTCGAGATCCATGACATTGCGACTACGGATCGTTACCCAACTTTTATGATCGAAGGATGGTGAGATGAAGATGGATCACTTGAAGGCGACAATTCGCGAGATCCCCGACTGGCCTAAGAAGGGCATTCTCTTCTACGACGTGACCACGCTCCTGAAAAACGGGCAGTGTTTTTATGAAGTCATTAACGCCCTGACGGCGCCTTTTGAAGACAAACAGGTTGACCTGGTTGTCGGGATCGAAGCCCGCGGATTTATTCTCGCGCCCAGCGTCGCGTACGGATTGAAGGCGGGCTTTGTGCCCGTGCGCAAACCCGGAAAGCTGCCCGCGGCCACCCACAAGGTATCCTACGATCTGGAATACGGAACCGATTCACTCGAGATCCACCAGGACGCCATCGAACCCGGCCAGAGGGTCTTGATTGTGGATGACTTGATCGCGACCGGTGGCACCGCCAAGGCGGTAGCCGACATTGTCGAGAAAATGGGCGGCACGGTCGTGGGATTGGCTTTCATGGTTGAACTCACAGCGCTGAAGGGGCGTAAGAAACTCTCGAATCACAAAATTATCAGTATATTGAAATATTGATAGAAGAATACAGAATACAGAATGTTAGGCACGCATGACTGCGCGTAGTATGCCTGGGAACTTCTGCCCACGTTCAAAAGTTGGCGATACAGGCAAAAACAAAACCGCCGGTGGACTCAAATCTACCGGCGGTTTCTTCATTCTGAATTCTGTATTCTATATTCAGACTTCTTTTTTCTACCGATTCACACCTTTGCCAACCGCTTCGGCCCTGCGTCGACGACCTCCTGCGGGCAGCCGTCCGCGAAGAGCTTGAAGTTCTCGATGTAGCGGGCGGCAAGCGCGTCGTACTTCATCCAGTACTCCTTCTTGTTGCCCCAGGCGTTCGAGGGTTCGAGAACATCCTCGGGCACTTCGGGGCAGGTCATGGGCACATCGAAGCCGAACAGCTTGTCCTTGCGGAACTTTACCTTGTCGAGCTTACCGTCCAGCACCGCGTTGAGCATATTGCGCGTGTGGCGGATGCTGATGCGCTTGCCGACGCCGAACTTGCCGCCGACCCAGCCGGTATTCACCAGCCAGCACTTCGAGCCCTGCTTTTGCATTTTTTGGCGCAGCAGATCCGCATAGTAGAATGGATGATGCACCATGAAGGGCCCGCCGAAGCAGGCGCTGAAGGTTATTTCCGGTTCGATCCCGAGGCCCATTTCAGTCCCGGCAATCTTTGATGTGTAGCCGCTGATGAAATGGTACATCGCCTGGTTCATATCCAGCCGGGCGATGGGAGGGAGAACTCCGGAAGCGTCACAGGTGAGGAAAATAACGTCCTTGGGATGAGTCGGACTCATCTTCTCAGGCAACGCGTTCGGGATGAACTCCAGCGGGTAGGAAGCGCGGGTGTTCTCGGTGGTGCGATCGTCATCGAGGTCGACTTTCCTGGTGGTGTTGTCATAGACGACGTTTTCGAGAATGGTCCCGAACTTCCGGGTGCAACCGTAGATTTCCGGCTCAGCCTCCGCAGACAGGCGAATGGCCTTCGCGTAGCAGCCGCCTTCGAAGTTGAACACGCTCTCGTCGCTCCAGCCATGCTCGTCGTCACCGATCAGTTTGCGCTTCGGATCGGCGGACAGGGTAGTTTTGCCCGTGCCGCTGAGGCCGAAGAACAGGGCGACGTCTCCTTTCTGCCCTACGTTGGCCGAGCAGTGCATGGCCATCACGTTCTGCAGCGGCATGAGGAAATTCATGATCGTAAAGATCGACTTTTTGATCTCGCCGCCATAGCTGGTGTTGGCCACGATCGCCAGCCGCTGAGCAAAGTTGATCACGATCGCGGTTTCCGTCGCGGTACCGTCCACCATCGGCTCGCACTTGAAGGATGGCGAGGCGATCACGGTGAATTCCGGAATGTGGGTCTTGTATTCATCCAGCGTGCGCAGCTGGATGAACATGTTGCGCGCAAAAAGGCTCTGCCAGGCGCTTTCGGTGATAATGCGGATCGGCATCCGGTAGTTAGGATCGGCGCCGACGTAGCAATCCTGGACGAAGAGTTCCTCGCCTTGCAGATAAGCCTGCAGCCGCGCCAGCAGTCCACTGAACTTGTCGGGCGCCATCGGGCGGTTGTAGATGCCCCACCAGATTTTGTCTTCGGTGCTTTCTTCGCGCACGATGTATTTGTCGTTGGCAGCGCGGGCGGTCCACTTGCCGGTGTTGAGGATCAGCGGCCCGCCATGACAAACGTGGGCTTCCCCGCGGAATATGGCCTCTTCATAGAGCGCCTCCGTGGGCAAGTTCCAGTAAACCTTGTCGAGGTATTTGAGGCCGTGATTTGCCAGCTTGAAGTCGCTTGCCAGATCGCCTGCTTGTTTTGACGCCGGAGTGTCGAACTCGAGATACTTTGTCATAGCCAATCCCTCACTAGTTTTCGCTGACCGATGTAGAGCTCGTTGGGAGAATTCGGATCCAGTGCCCACTTGATGCGCTCGATTCCTTCGGTGATATCCTTGACCGAGCCGCAGGTTGACAGTCGCAGGTAGCCGTCCATGCCAAACTCGATGCCGGGAACCGTGGCTACCCGGACTTTTTCCAGGAGGAAACTTGCCAGCTTTGCGGAACTCTTGTTGTAGTGGCTGAAATCGGCGAAACAGTAGAAGGTACCGTCGGGTTTGGTAACCCTGACCCCCTCGAAAGCCTTCAGCCTGTCGACCATGATATTGCGGTTGTTTTCGAGGTTCAGGCGCAGGCTTTCGACGCTCGACTGCAGCCCGTTGAGAGCCCCGACGGCCGCATACTGGGTGACTGCGGAGGGTCCCGAGGTTTGATGTCCCTGGATGTTGGCCATGACGGAGATGAGCTGTTTGCTGGCTACGGCCCAGCCGATGCGGAAACCGGTCATGGCATACTGCTTGGAGGCGCCGTTGACGACGATGAGCTTGGAGTTTTCGGACAGGTCCTTGGCGAACTTGTAGCAGCTGATCGGTTTTCTCCCGTCAAAGATCAGCCGGTGGTAGATGTCGTCCATGATCAGCCAGATCCCGCGCTTTTCGCAGAATTCCACGATCTCAGCGATGAATTGCTCCGAATACATGGCCCCTGTGGGATTGTTAGGGCTATTGATGATGATGACCTTGGTGTAGGAAGTCACGACCTGCTCGATGTCACGCAAGGACGGGTAAAAGCTGCCGTCTTCGGGATATGCCGGCACCGGGACGCCGCCGCAGAGTTTGACCATCTCGGGATAGCTGAGCCAATAGGGCGCGGGGTAAACGACTTCCTCCTGCGGATTGACAATGGCCTGCAAGGCGATCATGATTGCCTGCTTCGCTCCGCCGCTGGCGATGACGTGCTGCGGCGTGACGCGCCGGCCGTAAAAATCTTCGGTGTAGCGGATAATGGCTTGTTTGAGCGCCGGGATGCCGTCCACGGGAGTGTAACGTACTTCTCCTGAGTTCAGGAGTTGCACGGCGCTGATAATGGCGTCCATGGGGGCCTTGGACTTGGGCTCCCCGCCGCCGAGGTGTATGATCGGTTCCCCCTTGGCTTTGAGTATGGCTGCAGTCTCGTTCAGCTTCAGGGTCGCCGATGCGCTAATGGATCTTCCGATCAGGCTTAAGCTCATCGTTCTACCTCTTTAGGTTTGAGTTCGTTATTGCATATCAATCGTTGTTGCGCCTGGACATCCGGATTCCGCGCGGTCAGTTCCTTTGGCCCTGCCTGCAGAAGCAACTCCGGCAGGTCGGTGGCGAGGAGAGTCTGGGAGCCATCGCAGGAACCTCGAATACGGATCGGGAAAACCCGGCACAAGGAAACACGCCCGCCACGCCTTTTCTTTCAAGACTTGCGCTACATGCCCGGCTTGGTCCTGGGGACTCGGGATTCCCTCAAAAGATGGCTTTTCAATTGCCCACGGCACGACAAATCGAGGCTGCATTATATCAAAAATCCGAATTTATTAGGTCTTTTTCCATTACGCTGGACACGGGATTCTCAAAGGGTAAAATACCTCTTCTGGGGCCTTGCCCCGACAGGGCAAAGGCAGCCCCGAAGAACACAAAGCGGCATACCCGCATCCCCAAAACCTCAACGCAGAGGCCGCAGAGGATATTTTGCTTTTGAATGACTTTTCTCTGCGACCTCTGCGTTGATCTTTTATTTTTTTTGCTATACGGCAAAGATTTGTACGTAAGTAGTACGAAGGGCCGAATTGGGCTCTATGCGTGCATCGACATGCGTGACTGCGTTTAGCCGCGCAGGACTTCTTAAAGATCACCAACAAGAATTTGAGTGCAGTTGAGTGGGCGCGGGCTGCAGCCGGCGCCCTAATCATGGGGTATACCTACTATGAAGAAACTGGCGTTGCTGCTACTGATGGCGGTCGGTCTGGCTGCTGCTGCCGAACCGGCCAAGAAACCTAAACTTGTGCTCACGATCGTGGTTGATCAGTTCCGCTACGATTATCTGACCCGCTATAGAGGCGAATACAAGGGAGGACTGAATCGCCTGTTGACGCAAGGGGCGGTGTTTACCGACGCGCACTACCAGCACTTTCCGACGGTGACTGCGGTTGGGCACAGCGTCCTACTTACGGGCGCCATGCCTTCGGTGAGCGGCATTGTCGGCAACGACTGGTACGATCGCAGCGCCGGCAAGCAGGTGGCCAGCGTTTCGGACGATTCCGCAAAGCTCCTCGGGGGAACCGGCACGGCCGGATTTTCACCGAATCGATTGCTGGTAAGCACAGTCGGGGACGAGTTAAAGGCAGCCACTGGCGGCAAAGCCAAGGTGATAGGTATATCGATGAAAGACCGCGCCGCGATCCTGCCCGCGGGTCATGCCGCGGACGCGGCGTATTGGTTTGACAGCAGAAGCGGCAACTTTGTCAGCAGCACCTTCTATTTCCCGGAGCTTCCTGCCTGGGTGAAGGAATTCAATCTCAAGGCGCTGGACAAGTTCAAAGGGGCTGAGTGGGTGAAAGGCAAGCTGCCTGCAGATGCGAAACTTCCCGCCGAACTCCTGTCCAGCCCGTTTGGCAATGATTTGCTGGAATCTTTCGCCGAACGAGTTCTTGGGATGGAAAATCTGGGCAGGGGGGCCGTCACGGATCTGCTCAGCGTAAGTTTTTCCTCCAACGATTACGTGGGTCATGATTTTGGCCCCGAGGCGCCGGAAGTGCGCGCGATCTGCATCGAAACCGACCAGGTTCTCGACAAGTTGTTCAAGTTTATCGATTCCTCCATCGGCATGAGTAACGTGATGGTGGTGTTTGCCGCAGACCATGGTGTGGCACCTATTCCGGAAGCAACCGCGGGGCGCCGCATGCCCGGTGGACGCATGCCTGCGAGAATTATTCAGAATACCGTTCAGAGCGCATTGGTAAAGAAATACGGCGACGGCAGGTGGATCCTGAGTTCTCCGGAACACTCCCTCACCCTGAACCAGGATCTGGTGCAGGAAAAAAAGCTGGACCGTGTGGAAGTCGAGGAGACGGTCCGGGAGACGGTATTGGCCATTCCGCACGTTTGGCGGGTTTACACGCGCAGCCAGCTGATCCGTGGAACAGTCGGTGATGATGCGGTCAGCCGCGCGGTGTTCAACGGCTTTTTCGTGAGCCGCGGTGCGGACGTTTATGTTCTTCTGGAACCCGATTGGATGTTCGGCTCCAGCGGCACGACGCACGGGACCGCATTCAATTACGACAACCATGTGCCCGTGATTTTCATGGGACCCGGCATCCGAACCGGCATTTACGATGATTCGATCCTCGTAAATGACGTTGCGCCCACGCTCGCCAACATGCTCGAGATTGAAATGCCGAACGGCTCGGTCGGCCGGGTTTTGAAGGAAATTCTGCTGCGATCCACAAAATAATCCTAGGCGCTTAAATAAACAGCCACGAAGAATGCACATCGCCGCTTTGTGTTCTTCGTGACTTTCCCCTTTTCCCATATTAACTCTTGATCTGACTGGCCTCTCTGGTGTGTGATGGGACTGATTGAAACGCTTATAGGGCATTTTTTGCCACAATGGAATCATGGAGGGCTCTCTCATGCCTGAAGATCCCGAGAATCAATATTGTAAGTCTCACCAGGGGATAAGCCGCAGAGGCTTTCTGTCGACGGTGAGTGTTGGGGCGGTAGCCGCCGTATCTCTTGGAAACGCCTCGGACGCGACGGCGCAAGAGATCCAGGCTGTAGGTGATACCATCACGATCACCCTGGCGGTCAACGGATCCAAGCGGAAAGTGGTGGTGGAGCCCCGGTGGTCGCTGCTGTACGTTGTGCGCGACATCCTGGGGCTTACGGGCACCAAGATCGGCTGTGAACGCGGGGAGTGTGGCGCCTGCACGTTGCTGATCGACGGTAAACCGCGATACGCCTGCATGATCCTGGCTGTCGAGGCGCAGGAACACGAGATCACCACTCTCGAAGGCCTGATGGACGGCGAAAAACTGGGGACGGTGCAACAGGCCTTCGCGGAAGAGGATGCCTTCCAATGCGGCTTTTGCACTCCCGGACAGATTATGGCGGTCGAAGGGCTTCTGCGCCAGAATTCCACGCCTACCATCGATCAGATTCGCACCGGGGTGAGCGGCAACCTGTGCCGCTGCGCTGCCTATCAGCACATCTTCAGGGCAGCCGCCAAAGCTGCCGAACTGCGCAAGAAAGGAGGTGCGGCATGAGCGATTTCTATGAGGAATTAGAAGAGTCCTTCCGCATGAGTTTCGAACCGCAGACTACGCAGCCTCAGGAAAAGATCCCAGCCTGGGGCGAAACCAGAATTGTCGGCAAAGCGCTGCCTCGTGTCGACGCCTACGAGCGGGTCTCCGGGGCCGCCGAGTACACGTACGACGTGATCCTGCCCAACATGATCTATGCCGCGATTCTGCGCTCGCCGCACGCCCACGCCATGGTGAAATCCATCGACACCAGTGCCGCAGAAAAAATGCCGGGCATCGTGGCCGTTCTCACCGGAAAGTCTCCCGGGGCTGACCTGCCCTGGTATGGAGGCAGAACCGCGAGCAAGCTGTTCGATCCGCACTGCCGTTATGAGGGGGATGAAGTGGCCGCCGTCGCGGCTCATACGCCCTATCAGGCGTGGGACGCCCTCAAGGCGATCAAAGTGGTCTATGAAGAGCTGCCCTTTATTCTCGATCGTGAATCGGCGCTGAAACCCGATGCTCCGAAACTGCACGAGGCCGGAAACACTGGGGGCGATCCGCGCGTGACCCGGAGGGGAGATGTCGCCAAAGGATTCGCCGAAGCGGATGTAGTCCTGGAGGAGACCTTCTACACGAGCATTCAGATTCACGTGCCCATGGAAACGCACGGCTCGGTCGTGAAGTGGGACGGCGACAAGGTGACGATCTGGGATTCCACGCAGGGAGTTTACGATGCGGTTCTCCTTCCTTTCGCGCGCACGATGGGTATCCCCATCAATAACATCCGGGTGATCTGCCGGTATTTCGGCGGAGGTTTCGGCGCCAAGCTGGAGATGGGCAAATATACCGTCATCGCGGCGCTTCTGGCCCGCAAGACCGGACAGCCCGTGAAGCTGATGCTGTCTCGAGAAGAGACACTTCTAGCCGTGGGGAACCGGCCTGACGCGCGCATGACACTGAAAGCCGGCGTGAAAAAAGACGGGACGCTGACGGCCCTGCAGCTGACCAACGTCGCCACATGTGGCGCCTATGCCGGCGGCACCGGGGTCGGTTTTCAGGTTGGTGAACTCTACAAGTGCCCCAATGTTCAGATCAGTGAGAGCACTTTCTATATCAATGCAGGCCGGGCGCGGGCGTTCCGTGCGCCGGGCTTCCCGGCCGGCAATTGGTGCCTGGAGCAAATGATGGATATGCTGGCGGAAAAAATCGGCATGGACCCGCTCGATTTCCGCCTCAAGAATTTTACCGAGGTCAGCCAAAGCCGGAATAACATGCCCTATACCAGCGCGGGCCTGAAAGAATGCCTGTTGGAGGGTTCCAAAGCATTCGGCTGGAAGGAAGCCCGGGCCGCGAAGAAGAGCAGCGGACACATCAAGCGCGGCTTCGGACTTGCTGCCGGCCTGTGGCAGGGCGGTAACGGATCGCCCCCTTATACTGCGGAAGTCAGGATGTTTTCGGACGGCGGTGTGACCATCAAGACCGGGGCTTTGGACCTCGGTACCGGCACAAAGACGGCCGCCTGCATGGTGGCCGCAGAGGAATTGGGGATTCCGCTGGAGAGCGTCCGGATCATCAATGCGGATACTGCCGTAACCCCCTACGCACAGAGCAGCGGGGGCAGCATGACGCTGCCGGGCCTTATGCCTGCGGTGCGCAAAGGCGCCTGGCTGGTCAAACGCCAGCTCTTCGGCTGGGCTGCCGAGACGCTCGGTGTTCCCGTGGAAGATCTGGAGATAAGAGGCGACTCCGTGGTCAGCCGCAGCAGTCCCGACAAGAAAAAAACCGTGCAGGAACTGATGGGGCGCCAGGTCATGGATGTCATTGGCATCGGCAACCGCGATCCGAATCCTGCCAACAAGACGACCATGCCCTTTGCGGCCCAGTTTGCCGAAGTCGAGGTCAACACCAAGACCGGCGAGGTCAAAGTCGTCCGGCTGCTTGCGGCTAACGAGAGCGGCCGGGTGATCAATCGTAAGACCTTCGACAACCAGGTCTTCGGCGGCATGACCCAGGGGCTCGGTTACGCTTTGACGGAGAAGAGGGTCATGGATCCGCAGACAGGGAAGATGTGCAACGTCAATTTCCATGACTACAAAGTGCCGACTGCACTCGACGTTCCTGTCAATCACCAGGTGCTGGCCATCGATCCCAAAGATACAGAATGCAACAATGTCGGCTGTAAAGGTCTCGGCGAACCGGCGCATGTTCCCGCGGCCTCGGCGATCGCCAATGCCATTTATGATGCCATCGGCGTAAGGCCGACTCATGGTCCGATCGATAACCGGACCATCCTGGAACTGCTTAGCAAGAAGGATAGGGGGTGAGCCATGATAAAAAACTTTGCTTACGTAAAAGCAGGGTCGGTCGCAGCGGCCATCAAGGCGCTCGGTACCAGGGGAGCCGTCCTTCATGCAGGCGGTACGGATCTGCTGGGATGCGCACGGGACGAGATTTTTCCCGTGGAGAGAGTCGTCAGCATCAGCGGCATCAAGGAGCTGAAAGGGGTGAGTGCCAAACCCGATGGCGGGCTGAAGATCGGCGCACTCACGACCATTGCCGAGATTGCCGCCCATCCCGTAATCACCGAAAAATATGCCGTGCTGGCACAGGCGGCAAGCGAAGTCGCCAGCCCTCAGCTGCGCAACCAGGGGACGATCGGTGGCAACCTGTGCCAGCGGCCGCGCTGCTGGTACTTCCGAGGTGATTTCCGCTGTGCCAGGAAAGGTGGGAATATGTGCTATGCCGTAGCCGGCGAACACCAGTATCACGCTGTCTACGGCGGCGGTCCCTGCTTCTTTGTGCACCCATCCGATACCGCCGTCGCCCTGATGGCACTGCAGGCGCAAATCATGATTGCAGGCGCGGCCGGCAGCAGGCTGGTGAAAATCGAGGAGTTTTTCGTTTCGCCGGATAAGAACATTCAAAAAGAGAATATTCTGGCGGCCAACGATGTTGTGACGGAGATCCACTTGCCACCGGTTGCAGGCAAGGTGCTCAGTTCCTATCGCAAGATACGGGCGCGGCGGGCTTGGGACTTTGCCTTGGCCAGCGTTGGTTTGGTCCTGCAGATTGAAAATCAGAATGTCAGTAGAGCCCGGATCGTGCTGGGAGGGGTTGGCCCCTATCCATGGCGGATCGAGGCGGCGGAAAAGGTCCTGATCGGCAAGAAAATCGACAGTGCTCTCGCTGCGGCGGCAGGAAAAGCCGCCATTGGAGGAGCCAGTCCGATGCCCGACAATGGTTACAAGGTGCAGATCGTTCAGGGTGCCGTCGAGGAGTCCCTCCTCGCCCTGGCATAAGTGATAAAGGAGGATATTGGCAGACAGGCCCCACCTCCCGGGGGTCTTGGCATATAGAAATTGCTGGGCTTGAATCTGTTGGCGCCGGCGCTTTTACGCCGATCTCCGACATTAATAGTCTGAGAATCAAATGGTTTCAGAGTGTGGCGCTATGCTATGCTCCCAAAAATAATCCCGGAGAAACAGCCATGTCTAGATACATGATCCACGTCTTTTGCGACGAGTGCTCCGCGACTCATTCCATGGGGGTTTCCATCGTTCTCGCTGAGGGTCCTCCGGAAAAAACCAGTATCGGCGTTGTATACGCCGGGAAACCTCTGCCGGCAAGCCTGGGCATCATGCTACGAAATGCCGTCAAGTGCCCCAAAACGGGCAAAATCTTCCAGCAGACCGATAACAGCAAGATCTACATTGCGCCAACGCCAGGCTAAGCAGCCTCGCCGACGCTGGGGGGATCAAAGGAACTTTGGGAGGTTCCGCCAACAGACGGTGGAGGCGCGAGTCCAGCTGAGTTTTACGTACCTTGATGGGCAAGTGTTTGTTCGGCATTTGCGCCGCCTGATCTAAAAATGGCTGAGGAACCACGAAAGGCACGAAGGATCCAATCCGTGCTCTTCGTGGCTTCTTTTTTTGCCGTAACTCACGCTAAGGGGACGAGCCGTTTCTGACGGCGTTCAAATTGTGTGAGGTGTTGGAGACCTGCCGCCCGGATCGTTTCCAGGGCCAGGTCAAAGTGGGCGGCGACCTGCTCAACCCGGTGGGCATCCGAGCCGAGGGTCACATGCCTGCCGCCCATCTCTACATACCAGCGCAGGATCTCCAAACCCGGCAGCAGAATCTGGGCCCGCCGCCTCATGGCTGAGGTGTTGATGTCGAGGGCAATGCCGTGCTCGATGCAATTGCGCAGCACGGTACGGATCCGGTCTTCATAACAGCGAGGATCGTAGCGGCCATAGTGATCGAAGGATGCGCGGGCCGGCACATCGAGGTGGCCGAGCACGTCGAATCCGCCGGCGCGCGTCATGCGCTCCAGTTCATCAAAATAGAGACCGAACGCTTCTTCGGCGGGCTGATCAAAATATGCCAATTCGAATACCGCGCGGCGACCTACCCAATGAAGCGAGCCGATAGCGTAGTCGAACGGCGCGCGGGCCAGCATGGCCCGGGTTTCGGCCTGGAAGAGATGCGGCTCGCCAATTTCAATCCCTGCCCGGATGACGAGCTGCCCCGCGTACGCAATGCGGCATTTCTGCAGTTCTTCCCACCAGGGTTCGAGCCGGAGCCAATCCCGCGGATTCTCATCGGGATGCAGGTCATAGTGCTCAGCAAAACCGATTTCCGAAACGCCTAGAGCCACAGCGCGCCGGCACATCTCCGACATAGAAGCCTTCGAGTCGGCAGAATAATCGGAATGAATATGATAATCGTGGGGAATCATAGGAAACAGGCCGGACGAGAAACCACGAAACCCGCATAATACAGGAAGAAAATTTTCCCAAGTATTTCGTGGGTTTCGTGGTTTTCCACACGGTCGGATGACTAGCTGCCTCCGCCCTGCCTGGCCGGAGCCAGCTTGGCTAAGTTGCCGCCGCCACCGCCGCCTCGGCCGCCAGCACCGGCGCTGGCGCCGAACACGGCATAGATGGCATCCTTGGTCCACCCGTTCTTGATCAGGGCCAGGTAGATGGTGCGCTTGGCTGCTTCGATCTTATCGGCTGCTCCTGCCTTCATCGAAACCACGAGATTATCGGAGTCGCCGAACTGCTTCTTGTAGTTCTGAAGTTTGCTCACGCAACCCTGTGCATCCGCCGGATCGCATTCCAACAACAGCAGCGTGTTCTTCTGGTTCATGCGGGTGATCAGAGCCTGCTCGATCGGGGCGGCGCCCGTGACGGTGACCAGGAATGGCCGGGTCGTTGCATCGAGCATGTCGCCAAGCAACTTGGCCGACGGGTTGATAAGGTTGACGACGATGTTGTTGGCTTCCATCGTCTTTACGGCTTCGCGCCCCTGGGCACTCAAGCCACTGCTGAAATTGAACCACGCGCCATCGTTGGTAGCAATGTCGATGCGCCCGAAGTTCAGCAGCGTAGCCGTGGTCGTGAGCAGGGGAATGCTGCCGTCAAACACGCCGGCATCCCGGATCCCGGTGGTATAGCGTGCCCCGCCGCCGCCACCGCCGCCGCCGCGGCCGCCACCACCTGTTGGGGTCTGGGTCGGAGTCGCCAACTGCTTGGCACGGTCGTTGGCCAGGCTCAGCAACTCCGTGCTGTTCGCAGCCTTCACAAACGACCAGCCACCCCGGCCGCCGGTGGACTCGTTGCGCATGTCGGTGGCCGTGAGACGTTGGGCATCGTAGATCTGCTGGCGGTCCGGGATGATCAGATTGGCCTGGGTCTCATTGGCAAGGTTGAGCACGCCCTGCAAAACGAACTGGCCGGTCTGTCCCAGGATCTTGGCATCAATTTTCTCTGTGTCATCTCCGGACTGATGATAGTCAGGATGCCCGGTGCCGCCGCTCGTCATGCAGGCGATCGATTCGATGCCGCGAGCGATGAAGGCAGAGTAGTCGCTGCCGCCGGGCCCGGTCATGGTCTCCTGGCTCAGCTTGATCGACGGATCCTGGTTGCGTTTGATGATCTCCCAAATCTCGGGGAAGTTGAGCGCACCCGGCACGCCGATGGCATCCCCCAGGCCGACCATGTCCATGTTGAAGTACCCGACCACGCGGTCCATGGAGACACCGTCGGTCGGATGTTCGCCGTAATAATTGGAGCCAAGGAGCCCTTCTTCTTCACCGCACCAGAGGCCGATTACGATGGTGCGCTTCGGCTGGACCTTGTTGACTGCCAGCAGGCGCGCGACCTCCATCGCGACCGCGGTCCCGGAGGCATTATCGTCGGCGCCGTTTGCCACAACACCGTTGGTGACTCCCAGGTGATCCATGTGCCCGCCGAGAATGACGTATTGATTTTTCAGGTTCGGATCTGTTCCCGGGATCTCGCCCACCACATTATGGGAAGCCATGTTCTTGAATGATTCGGCATAGGGAGTTACGGATTCGTACCCCTTGACCGTTGCCTTCAGGCCGGTGTTCCTGGACTGCACTTTTTTGTCCTTGATGTTGCGGCGCATTTGATCAACCTTGGCCGAGAATTCCTGCGCCGACTGTTGCGGATCGCGCCACATGATCCAGCGGAACACGCGATCATCGTTGACGGACATGACGACAAATGGACGGGTGAACGGAGAAGCTTTCACTTCCGGCCTGCCTCCGCGCGCCGGTGCCACCGGCGCGGCAGCGGGAGCACCTCCGCGGCCGCCTGCGGGCGCGGCAGGTGGAGTATAGATGAGAATCGCGGCTGCGCCCTTGTCATACGCAACCTTTGCTTTGTATGCATCATCCGATTCCTGCGTCCAGGCTTCGGTATCCTGCGCCGCCGGTGCTGCCGGGGCGGCTCCTCCCATGCGTACCTGGAACGGCGGAGCATCCTTCGGCGAGCCTTTGAATGCCAGAACGATTTTTCCCTTTACATCAACATTGTATTCGTCGAGCCCTTTGGCCGGCGCCGAGATGCCGTAGCCCACAAAAACAAGGTCACCGATCAGCGGCTTGGGTGTTGCCGTCGAAGATACGTCCACGGCAAAATCATTATCCTTGATGAGGAAGCTTCGGCTGCCGATGGTGAGTTCAGGAACTCCCAGACGCCAATAAAAGGACTGATTGGCGGCCAGGGGCACGTTCTGAAGATAAGAGCCGTTGTCGCCTGCCGGCTGCACTCCCCATTGTTTGAAAAGCCCCGCCGCCCATTCGGCGGTCTTTTCGTACCCGGGGGTAAGAGTTTTTCTTCCCTGATGAGCAGCGTCCGACATGGTGGCGATATAGCTCTTGATGACATTGCCGTCCACGCGGATCGAAGTCGACTGCGCAAAAACCGACAGTGAGATCAGCAGGGTTATGGCTGCCGCTGTCGTCAATTTTCTTCGAATCATTGATGGTGTCCTTTCACGAGAGACTGTTGATGCGATACGTCCGAATCAGGAAACGACTGGCCAATGAATAACGCATTTAACTAAAGCATTAGTACGGAGATCATTTGCATAGCAGCGGCATTATAGAGAGTTTTGCAGGGGGAGTAATCAGAAAAACCCCGCGATTTGTCCGGTTGTCTCAAAGATGATGAACGAGGGAAAATCCCCGAGAGTGTTTTAGTAGGTGCCCAGGTTGGCGCGGTTTCAGGTGATGCGGAAGCGTGGATTACTTTTTGGGGCGGGTGATGCCGAAATCGTAGGCAGCATTGGCGAAGCCGAACACCAGCGCATATTCCCCGGGTTTCAAGTCTCGCTCCGGAGTGACGGAATAGGAATCATCGGAATAGACTGTGACCGTTACAGGCTGAATGTCATCTTTTCTGAATCCAGCCCGGTTGTCGACGGTGGCGAGCGAAGAATCAGTGCGAACCGTGCGGCTGTCTTTCCGGCGCGTCAGCAGGATGATCATCGCATCCTTTGCGGAGCCTGTGCCTCGCACATCAAGGGTAGGGCGTGCGGCCGGGATTTGGAGTTTCGCCTGAGCTCCCTGGTAGGTGATGGTCACGTTGAGGTTGGTATAGCCATCGGTTTCAAGGAATTCTCCCATGCCCTTCGACTTCATGTCGGCCATGGCAGCGGTCTCCATCTTGGTCCACTGCGCATCATTCTGCCGCAAATAGACTCCGGCAGCCGCAGGCATGCCCGGCACGGGCGCCGGCTTCGCCGCCTGCACAAGAACCAAAAACAGCAGACCCAGACAATTCATGAACAATATCGTAGCATAATCTTCGGCAATGTTCTCTCTGCAACGCTGCTCCGAAAATAACTCGCCTCAAAACTGCAAAAGCAGCCACGAATGACACGAACTTTTTACCTTTTCGTGTCATTCGTGGCTGCCTTAAAAAGGCCATTGATTTACATGCGCCTGGGTGCGCCCCCGGTGCATAGGAGACTGCATGGAGATGTTTTTGCCTGCGGCTTGGCTACCGCATCCGGCATTTGTCCGGCGTCGATCCATGCAAAATTCCCGAAGGCAGCGAAAATTCTGTAATTTTTGGGCTTCGGCGGCGACTAATACTAGTGACGGGAGAATAACGTGGCCGTTAATGAAACCAAGGAGCGATTGTTCGACGATGTCGTCGCCGCGAACCAGCGCCGCATTCTGGCGATCGCTCGCAGCTATGCCCGCGCCGACGAATGCCAGGATCTTTGTCAGGAAATCCTGCTCCAGATGTGGAGAGGGCTCGACCATTTTGCGGGACGCTCTGCTCCGTCCACATGGGTGTATCGTGTGGCGCTGAACACCGCCATCACCTTCCGTAGAAAAAACGGTCGTCGCGTCGAGCCGTCAAGCCGGTCGTTATCGGGGTCCGTACAGGATCCGATTGCGCCGCCCAGCCCGGATAGTGAGATTCTGGTCCTCGAGGAGTTTCTGAGCGCGCTCGGAGAAATTGATCGTGCCGTGTTCCTCTTGTATCTGGAAGACCTCAGTTATCGCGAGATCTCGGAGGTCACTGGGCTGACTGAGAACCACGTCGGGGTGCGCATCAACCGGCTCAAGAAGACTTTTACGGAACGTTATTGCGGAGGTTGATCATGGAACTCGAAAAATTCAAATCGGCTTGGCAGAAACAAACCATGGAAGGGCATGACCTTTCTGCTCCTGCAGGCATTTCACGGTCTCTCCAGTTTCTCCGCACGAGTGCGATCCGCGATCTGCAGCGGTCCGACGAGCTGGCCAGGTTCGTCTTCTGTCTGCTCTTCGCCCTGCTTGCGATCGGGGCGTCCCTCATGGTAATGACTCCGGGCGTGGGTCGCGTAGCGGCCTGGCTGTTCGCGGCGGCTCTGCTTGTCGACGGCGCCGCGGGTCTCACCTTGCTGGCCCGCCGGTTTCGGCGGCCGGCAACAGCGTCGATGATCGAGTTTATCTCGCGAGAGCGCGATCAGTTGGAGCTGCGGGCCCGTTTCGACCGCTACTCCCAGGGTCTCATGATCCTGCTTGCCGCGGTCACCCTGCTGCTCTTGGTTTTCGCCCCAAGGCCGATCAATCTGCGCGATAATGCTCTGGATGCCCTTCAGAGAATGGCGATCGTGACCGCATTTTTGGCGGTTGCCTGGCGCAGAGCAAAATCTCGTTCCCGGGAGATCCGCCGCGAGCTTGACCGCTATCTCAAAGACCTCGAGAGATAACATCCTGCTGGAGGGCAGGCGCCAGTTGCCGCTGGATGCAGCAGTCATTTCTGCACTCTCGAAAGGTGCCGGCGACGGCATCAGCCGGGGCATTGCTTGGTGGCTATGCAGCAATAAACCTGCGCCATGGAACGGTCGTTGACTCGCGTAAGACAGCCAAGGAACTCCTCGCACACTTGCTCGAAGTTCGGGCCGCGGAACCAGGTTTTCTGGGGCTGGGCCCGGACCTTCGGTCGAGGCGAGCTTCCTGACCCGGCCCGGGCAGATCCCACATTCGCATTATCAAGGTTCCATTACAGGGGAGGAAGATGGAAGATTAATAGGACGGGAGACGGCGTGAATGCACATTCCGCAGACACTCCTCGCGATATTCTGGAAACGGGTGGCAATGTTTTCTGGAGGCTATGACATGGACTATCGGACAGAGCGGGATTCGCTAGGAGAAATCAGGGTTCCGGAATCAGCTTACTATGGTGCTCAGACGGCGCGGGCACTCGAGAACTACTCGATCAGCGGCATGGGAGTCCAGGCGGCAATGATCGAGAACTATGTTCTCCTCAAGAAGGCGGCTGCCGAGGTGAATCAGGAGTTCGGACTTTTGGATGCTGATCGCAGCCGGGCCATCGTGCGTGCAGCGGATGACATCATCGGCGGCGCTCTGCGTGACCAATTTGTGGTGGACGCTTTTCACTCGGGCGCAGGCACTTCCTTTCATATGAATGTAAATGAAGTGCTGGCCGGCCGTGCTAATGAAATCCTCACCGGGGTACGCGGCGGCAAATCGCCCGTGCATCCCAACGATCACGTCAACATGGGGCAATCGACCAACGACACTTTTCCCACGGTCATGCGCATGGCATCCCGCAGACAAGTTCCGGGGCTGCTCGATGCCCTCGGCGAACTGAGAGGCGCTCTCGCCGGAAAGGGAGTGGAGTTCAAGCCAATCGTGAAAGCCGGCAGAACCCACCTGCAGGATGCGGTGCCTGTTACTCTGGGGCAGGAATTTGCTGCTTATGCTGAAACCATCCGTCAGGCAAGCGATGCTGTGGCTTCCGCCTCTCCAAGTCTCGAGGAACTCGGCATTGGCGGGAGCGCAGCTGGAACAGGGCTGAACACCCACCCGCGCTTTCGTTTCCGCATCATAGAAGAGATCTCCCGTTATACCGGCATCAACTTCCGCCCGGCAGCCGACCTGCGAGCCAGCATGCAAAGCAATCTTCCGGTTGCGCTTCTCTCTTCCTCTCTGCGGGTGCTGGCCCTGGAGGTTTCGCGGATCTGCAACGATCTGCGCCTGCTGAGCAGTGGACCTGCCACCGGCCTCAAAGAGATCAATCTGCCAGCAGCCCAGCCCGGTTCGTCGATCATGCCCGGCAAAGTCAATCCATCCATCCCTGAAATGGTAAACATGGTCTGCTTTCAAGTGATCGGCAATGACACGGCTCTCGGGTGGGCCAATGGCGCCGGACAGCTGGAACTCAACGTGATGATGCCCGTGATGGCGCACAATCTGCTGCAGTCTCTGCAGATTCTGACCAACGCGCTGCGGGCCCTGACGTCGCGCTGCATCCAAGGGATCACCGCGGACGCAGCTCGGTCACGACGCTACGCCGAATCGACAATGGCCCTGGCTACTGCGCTCAATCCCAGGATCGGGTACGACCGCGCCGCCGAGATCGTGAAGGAAGCGCTGGCCAGCGGCAGGACAATTGTGGAAGTGGCGCGTGAAAAGTCCGGCTTGTCGGAAGACGAACTGAATCGCCTGTTCGATATCGCAGCCATGACCGGCCAGGAATAGAGGAGCTGGCATTTCCGCATCCTGAAAACCTCAACGCACAGCCCGCAGAGGCCGCAGAGAATTTATTGCTTTTAAATAACTGTTCTCTGCTACTTCTGCGTTGATCTTTTGTTTTTTTTGCCTCACGGCATAGATTTGTATGTAAGTCGTACAGAGGATGTCTCCGAAGTTGAGCTGTGTATGAGCCTGCGCGCGCGGGTGCTGCCAAGCCTCGAGTTTTTCATCTCGTTGTGTCCTGTGGGAAATCAAGATATGCTGGCGTCCACGGCCGTGCCATTTTCCAAAATGAAACAGGAGCCCTGATAATGCGAAACCTTTTTGTCGTGCCCGTCATCGGATGCTGCTTGCTGCTTGCCGGCGGCTGCCGGACGAGTCCGCCGCAGCCTGCAGATTTGGTGCTGCGCGGCGGGCATATCGTGACTATGGAGAGTTCGAATCCGGAAGCCCAGGCCGTTGCCGTGAAGGAAGGACGTATCATCGCTGTCGGCACGAACGAAGACATTCAGAAACGGGTTGGTGACGGGACGCGGGTCATTGAACTCGGCGGCAAGACCCTAGTCCCGGGCATGATCGACGCGCACACCCACTTCCTTGGCATCGGCTCGCGCAGCATGCAGATTGACGCGGGCGGACCGAGCAAGGAGGAGATCGTCAAGAGAGTCGCGGCGCGGGCGTTGCAGGCCAAACCCGGCGAGTGGATCCAGGGGCGCGGCTGGGATCAAAACAACTGGCCGGTCAAGGGGTTTCCAGGCAAGGCTGAGCTCGACGCGGTGGCGCCACAGAACCCTGTGTATCTGAGCCGTGTAGATGGGCACGCGGCCTGGGTGAACAGCCAGGCGCTCGAGATTGCCGGGATCCGGAAGGGCACGCCCGATCCGCCGGGAGGGCAGATCATTCGCGACGGCCGTGGAGAGCCCGCGGGCACCCTGGTCGACAACGCATTCCGCCTGGTATCCAGCCACATTCCCCCGATGAGCAAGGAGCAAAGGAAGCAGGCCGCCCGGCTGTCGATCCGGGAATGCCTCGCTTCGGGTTTGACCGGCGTGCACGAAGCCGGTGGCACCCGCGAGGACATCGAGCTCTATGAGGAAATGATGAAGACGAGCGAGTTCGACTTGCGGATCTACGAATTCGTTCGCTGGCCGGCAGATGAGCAGAAGCTGCCGCACACGTATGAATCACTGGATTATTATCTCGCGCAAGGACCGCAGATCGGCCTGTACGACAACCATCTCACGATCCGCGGCATCAAAATGAGCCTCGACGGCGCGCTCGGATCTCGCGGTGCGGCTTTCCTCGAGCCCTACCAGGACGATCCGAATAATCGCGGGGTGTTGCGCCTCACCGAAGAGGAAATTTACCGGACGATTCTGCGGGGCTTGAAGGCCGGCTTTCAGACCGCCGTTCACGCCATCGGCGACCGCGCCAATCGCATCGTTCTCGACGCCATGGAACGGGCCCTGAAGGAAGCTAGCGTCGCCGACGCACGATTGCGCGTCGAGCACGCACAGGTGCTCGATGCCGCGGATCTCCCCCGCTTCGCGCGGCTGGGCATTATCCCATCGATGCAACCCACACACTGCACAACCGACATGCACTGGATTGCGCAGCGCATCGGCGAGCAGCGCACGCGGTACGCATATGCCTGGCGCGCTCTGCTCGACACCGGCGTCCGGATTCCCGGCGGGTCGGATGCTCCAGTCGAATCCGTGGCACCCCTGCCGGGAATCTATGCCGCCAGCACGCGCCAGGACCGGGAGGGCTGGCCGGAGGGCGGCTGGCATCCGGAGCAGATCGTCAGCCGGGAACAGGCGCTGCGTATGTTTACGATCGACGCGGCCTATGCCGCCTTTGAAGAGAAGATCAAAGGCTCGCTCGCCCCGGGAAAGTTGGCAGATATGGTCGTGCTGTCCAAAGACATCCTGATCATTCCCGCCCCAGAGATACTGCAAACGACCGTCGAGAT
>JBGQNR010000041.1:0-33824 GCA_041501225.1 Acidobacteriota bacterium | reverse complement strand
TCGTCTCCTCCGCCCTCAGTCAAACAGCGGCGTTTCCCGCTCACGGACTGGTGACCGCATGTGCATGCGATGAATCTCTTTCTTCCCCTAATTCGCAGTGGACCTAGTGTAAGCCTTTCCCGCGCTTAAAAGCTACGCTACAATGGAGCTTTTCCGGAGATAATGAAGCCATGCTGGTCATGATGAAGGCGCACGCCACCGTCGCGGAAATCGAAGAGGTATGCCGCAAAATCGAAGAGATGGGGTACCGGGCGCACCCGATTCCCGGCATCATGAGGACCGCGATCGGCATTACCGGCAATCGCGGACCGGTCGATGCAACCGCACTGGATGTCCTCCCCGGGGTAGTGGAATGCGTGCCGGTTTCCAAACCCTACAAGCTCGTTTCCCGTGAACTCAAGGAAGATCCGACGATCATCGATCTTGGCGATGGCGTGAAGGTAGGTGGAGTTGACCTGGCCATTATCGCAGGGCCCTGTGCGATCGAGAGCCGTGAGCAGGCCTTCAACATCGCCCGCGCAGTGCGCGCTTCGGGGGCGCGCCTGTTTCGAGGCGGGGCGTACAAGCCGCGCACGTCCCCTTACAGTTTTCAAGGGTTAGGCGAAGAAGGGCTGAAGATCCTTGCGGATGTGCGGACCGAGTTTGGTTTGAAAATCGTCACAGAAGCGGTGGATAACGAGAGCCTGGATTTGGTTGAGAAGTACAGCGACGTCGTCCAGATTGGTGCGCGCAACATGCAGAACTTCTCCCTGCTCAAGCGGGCGGGCAGATCCCGTCGGCCTGTTCTCCTCAAACGGGGCATTTCGGCGACTCTCGATGAGCTCCTCATGGCCGCGGAGTACATTCTCTCGGAAGGCAACTACCTTGTCATTCTGTGTGAGCGCGGCGTGCGCACATTTGTCGACCACGCCAGGAATACCCTTGACCTGAGCGTCATTCCTGCTGCGCAGCGGCTCAGCCACTTGCCGATCATCGTCGACCCGAGCCACGGGACAGGGAGGAGGGAAAAAGTCCTGCCTCTGTCGCGCGCCGCCGTCGCGGTCGGGGCAGACGGCCTTATCATCGAGGTGCATCATAAGCCTGACGAGGCGCTTTCGGACGGTCATCAGTCGATTCTGCCCTCCCATCTGGAGCAGCTCATGAACGAGATCCGCCAGATCGCAGCGGTGCTGGGACGTCGCGTGGGCAGCAGGAGTGGAGAGGAGAAGCCATGAACTACCGACTCTCTGCGGATGATCTCAGCGAGGCGCGCACTACGATTAGGGATCTCGTGCACCGTACCCCTATATTTTCGTCCCGCTCCTTAGGCGAGCGTGTCGGATTCCCGGTCTATCTCAAGGCGGAAAACCTGCAAAAGACCGGCTCGTTCAAACCGCGCGGTGCCTTCAACAAAGTCCGTCACCTGACGCGTGCCGAGGCGCGGCGCGGCATTATTACCGCGTCGGCGGGGAACATGGGCCAGGCGGTTGCTTATGTCGCGGCGCATGATCGGATTCCCGGCGTGGTGGTGATGCCGGAAAAGGCCAATGCCAGCAAGGTTGCGGCGGTTAAAGAGTATGGAGCCGAAGCGATCCAGTACGGAAAACTCTGGGATGATGCTTTCGCGCTCTCTCAGGAACTGGCCATGGAAAGAGGGCTCGTTTACGTCCACCCGTTCAAAGATCGCTACGTGCTTGCCGGTCAGGGGACGCTGGCGCTCGAAGTGCTGGAGGATCTCCCGGATTTGGCTGCGATCGTGATTCCTATCGGGGGCGGGGGACTCATGGCCGGCATGACGATGGCCATCAGATTGCACAAACCGAATGTGCGCATCATCGGAGTCGAACCGAGCGGCTCAGCCAACATGTTCATGAGCAGGAGCCTCGGACGCTGCACGGATCTCGATGCGGTGGCCACCATCGCGGATGGGTTGGCGACCAGGAAGACCGATCCCGAGGTATTCGAGATCATCAATGAACTCGCCGACGATCTTGTGACGGTAAGCGATCAGGAAATGCTCCAGGCGATTCGTTTTCTGCTCGAACGCGCCAAACTGCTGGCTGAGCCTGCCGGGGCCGCCGCGGTTGCAGCCCTGTTGGCGGGCAAGCTCAACCTTCCTCCTGGATCCACGACCGTTGCAGTCATTAGTGGAGGAAACCTGGACGTGGCCGGGAAACTGAAGCTCACCTATCAATAAATCCACCGATCTTTCCGGAGGCATGTTGCGTATATACGATCGTCGCGTTTTACGGTATCTCGTGACTGTCTGAACAAGGAATGTATCGGCAATGACGCAATCGCATTGTCTATATCCCCCCAAAATGTCGGCGGCTACGGCTTTGCTTTTGTGGCTCTGGTGTTTTCCTGTCCTGAACGCGGCTGAATCTAAGCTGGTAATTCTGACGGAAACCGGTCAGAGCAGGGATGGCGTGCCGGTTTTGAAGCTCCACCCTAATCCTGGAGCCATAGCTGAGGTATTAGGGCGGGGGTTTTCAGGGCGTCTTTTCCGCTTATATCAGTACGAGCAGGAATATCTCCGACTGGCCTCCTCCGGCTCGAAACCTGAGCCTGCCTACCTCCTGTTGTCGAACCAGGTGGGCGGCTTTCCACGATTCGGTTTTTATCTTGACAACAAAGACAAACGACAGGCGGCCTACGTCGATCTCCTGAAATCAGGTCCCATTCGCGGCCGTTTCGGCAGCATGGATCAGATCTTTGCTCACGAACTGGCCCACATCATGGTGCGGCAGCTCGCAGGTGAATCGGAGCCGGGGGGCTCAAACCAGACGCATGCCATCGGCGTGCGTACCGATCCGCGCCAGGCGTTCCAGGAAGGATTTGCCGAACACTTCCAGATCATGGCCATTGACGACCCGGATGCCGATCCGGCGACCCGATCCCTGGCGTTCAATGCGTCATGGCGGAAGATGGCGGAGGATCAGGCTTTGCGGTATCGTTGTGAATTGCAGTCCCGCTGGTTTCTGCCAGGGCCCACGCGGATGGGTTTCCTTGTATGGTTCAGCGGGACCGAGCAGGTCTGGCGTTACTTCGCGGTAAAAGCCAATGCGTTCGCACATGAAGTCGAACTACCGGAAAGAATGATCGCGGCACGTGACCTCTATCCTGCGTATCTGCTCCAGAACGCTGTCCCCGGCGATTTGCGGTCTCCGCCGAAATCCGTGCCCGTCCTGCTATCGACCGAAGGCGTGGTTAGTTCATTTTTTTATCAGTGGGCTACCCGTGAGTCTATTCAGCAACGGTATCGGGATGCGGAGTTTTACGCCCGGTTCGGAACCACAAGTGCGGAAGTTTCCCCATTGGAGAACTGTTATCTCAAGCTATTTCACGTGTTGTTCACAAGTAAGCCCGCCGATTCTGCGGCTCTCATCGAGGGATACAAATCGGTCTTCCCGGACGAGTCTGGTTTGATCGACGCTCTGGTCCAGGAGGTACTTTTCGAACAACCGCACCAGGCGGTGCCTGCGATCTGGCTTGCCAACCGGGATTTTCAAGTCGGCACATCTCTTTTCGATCAATATCGCAGCCTGCCGCGGCTCCATACTTTTGACCTGAATGCAGCCACGCCGATCGATCTCCTTTCCGTTCCCGGCATGACGAGAAGCCTGGCGACACTCATTCTGAAAAACGCGTCATATTCCAGCTTGCAGGATCTAAGGCGCGTGCCCGGACTTCCGCAGGCCATGCTGGATCAGTTTCTCGAGATGTCGCGCGAAATGGATCGACTCAAATCGGAATCAGCCGAAAATGAAACTGTGCTCAGCATCGGCGTGATCTTGAAGTCCTATGCCTGGCGGGCCCTGGGTATTCTAGTGCTGGCATCGGCAGCCGGCGCGCTGCTTTACCGCCGCTTGCGCTCGGTCCGGTGGATGCGCGCAGCGGCAAATGGATTTGCCGCTTCGTTTCTGGTCCTCACACTTGCCTGGTTGACCACGGGAACGGATGCCTGCATCGCCTTCCTCTTTCCGATCTTCATCTTGGGTTTCCCGGCCGTTTTGTGGCAGCTGGCATATCAGCGCAAGGTGGCCGGAGCTGCACGCGTGTTATTTGCGTGGATAGCGGCAGCGATTCCTGCGACTCTTCTCGTCTACCCATGGTTTTAAAATCCTGGCCGGGGGCTTCCAACCAAAGGCTGAGGTGCAGTCCGGCTGGGAGATAGGCTATAACGGCACATTCGCCAAACATGCCAACGTGGGTCTGGCCGTCTACCTGAATGATTCGAACGACGTTATCAACAACCTCCTGAGCCCGCAGGCGCTGATTGCGGCGGGCGTGCGACCCTTCTATACCTCCCAGAACCCGCCGCCCGGCTGGCCGCTGCCGCCACAAATCATCGAAGGGTTGGCGCAAACGGGGATCTATCTTCCCTCGAATGTAGAAACGCTGAATTACGGCAAAGTGCGCAACAAGGGATTTGAAGCTTCCATCGAACAACCCTTAAATCCAATTTTCAGCACGTTCGCCAATTTCTCTTTGCAGGCGACACCTGAGACTCGCTCCCCCTTGAACGATCCTTACCGCTATCCCGCCAGTTCGCTGCCTGTTCCCCCGCGCGGCAGGTTCAACTGGGGGGTGAACCTGCATGCCAAGCGTTACCTGGGGAGCTTTTCGATCAATTATGCCGGCAAAGCTTTCTGGACTGACACGCGCGATGTCAGTTTTTACGGATACACCGACTCGTACACCATGGTAAATTTCGACTTCGGCGTGCGCTGGGCCGAAGGGAAGGTCACAACTTCGATCAAAACCATCACCCTCATGAATGATGACATCCAGCAGCACATCTTCGGCAACATTCTGAAAAGGAGAGTCTTCGGCGAGATCCAATTCGGCTTTTAAAAGCTCTGCTTGCTGAATTTCAGACACGTTATGGTGTGCGAAGGTCGCCCCTGCCTGGGAAGCCTATGCCTTCCCAGGCAGGAGCAACCTTCGCTTTCAAGAGTGCCCAGCGGGTGAACATTCTACGATCATAGAACCGAGACCACATTTCTGCCTTAACCTATTCTATTATCATGATTTCGCGTGCCTTTAGCTTTTGACCCCGACCCATTCGGAACCGATTTGATGTAACCAAAGAACACCGGCCACCATCAATCCTGAAAGAGATCCATAGGGTATTGAACGTCAGGGTGTGGTATCGATTTTCCTAGGAGGGTTCCATGGAACTAAGAAACCGAAAGCTGCAAACGGTTGGCACGCTTTTGATTGGTGGCGCGGTTGGGGCCGGGATTGCCCTGCTGTTTGCTCCGCAATCCGGCAGGCGGACGCGCCGGGACCTGAGCCATCTTGGCCAGAAAGCTATAAACAAATCGGCAGCCATCGGCATGGATGTTCGACATTCGTTCGACCATTTGATCGATGGGGTGTCCGACAGATTCCGGGATGGCATGCATTGGACCGGGAAGGCCGGCCGGGAGATGCAAAGTGCTATCGGATCCGGGAAATCCTATCTGCACGAGAGAATAAGTAAAATGCGGCGCGCCTCCTAAAGCGCAGAAGGGTGGGGCAGCACTGCCAGTCGAGGAGGGATTGGGTTCAATCCTCTCCTCGACTTCTGCGCATTCAGGCGTTAAATAGCTTCGATCAGAATTGCCGTGGCTTCGCCTCCGCCGATGCAAAGCGACGCGACCGCGTATCTTCCTTTCCTGCGGCGCAGCTCGTGGACTGCCGTCAGAATCAGACGAGCGCCTGTCATGCCGATTGGGTGCCCCAGGGCGACGGCCCCTCCATTGACGTTCAGTTTTTCGCGCGGTATGCCGACCTTGTCCGCCGTTACCATGGCGACCACTGCGAAGGCCTCGTTCACCTCAAAGAGATCGATATCTTTGACGCCGAGCTGACACATCGCCAGCAGCTTCTGCACGGCGAACACCGGGGCTGTGGTGAACCACTGTGGGTCCTGAGCGTAAGTAGCATAAGCGACCACGCGGCCCAGAGCCTCGAGATGGCGTTTTTCAGCTTCGGAGCGACTCGAGAGCACCAGGGCAGCCGCTCCATCATCGATCGAGCTCGCGTTTCCTGCGGTAGTCACGCCGTCCTTGCCGAAGGCTGGCCGGAGGCTGGAGAGCTTTTCTGGATTTCCTTTGGCCGGCTCTTCGTCCTGGTTGACCAGCAGAGGATCCCCCTTGCGCTGCGGGACGGCGATCGGGACAATCTCGGCACTCAGGCGTCCTTCCTCTTGCGCAGCAATCGCCCGGCGATAGCTTTCGGCGGCATATTCATCGATCTGGGCGCGAGTGTAGTTGCATTCCCTGGCGCATAGATCTCCGCAGTTTCCCATGTGGACATTGTTGTAGGGATCCCACAGCCCATCGTAGATCATGGTATCAAGAACGTTCCCATGCCCCATGCGAAATCCGGTGCGGGCTTTTTCCATGGCATAGGGTGCATTGCTCATCGACTCCATGCCGCCGGCTACCACGATTCTGGACTCGTGGAGCCGAATCGATTGCGTAGCCAACATGACTGCCTTCATGCCCGAGCCGCAAACCTTATTGATGGTCATACACGGAACGCGGTTCGGGATCCCGCCATAGAGGGCTGCCTGGCGCGCAGGGGCTTGGCCCATTGCGCCGGTCAATACGCAGCCCATAATGACCTCGTCCACATCCGCCGGCTCAATGCCGGCGCGCTTTACTGCTTCTCTTATTGCGCTCGCTCCGAGTTGCGGGGCGGTGAGTGAGGAAAGGGAGCCCAGAAAAGCTCCAATGGGTGTTCTAACGCCGGAGAGAATGACTGCGTCTTCCATATTGTCTGCTCCTATTTCGGATAGATTGCGCGAATTAGCTCGAAGCCATTATAACCGGAATCCATTCGTAAGACGCTCAAAAGGAGATGAGGTGACGGCCGAATATCTTCGGGCATTTGTCGAGAGATGAACAGGCTGCTATCCCGATTCCGGCTGTCGAGTCTGGCCGAGGCGAAACGCGTCGAAGAAGTCTCTGAGGATATGCGCGGTCAGCCCCCAGATTTCGTGGGGTTCAAAGCGGTAAAAATAAACATCCATCACGCTGCCGGCTCGATACATGCGCTCAGTGCGCAAACGGCTGGGATCCGCAAAGACTGCAAACGGGACCCGGAGCACCTCGGCGACCTCAGCGGCTTGTGGAACGGTAGCAAAGTTTCCCTTGATGTAGCCTGCAAACGGCGCGACCAGGTGGCCGGTGATTGACTTGTAGTCGTGAAACCGTCCGAGGATTTCAATACGGTCCGGCTCGAGGCCAACTTCTTCGAAGGTCTCGCGCAGCGCTGTGTATTCCAGGCTCTCGCCATCGTGGCGCATTCCTCCCGGGAAGGAGATTTGACCTTTGTGTGTGCTCACCTCCTCGGTACGCCGTGTCAGCAGGAAAAAGGGCTTGCCTTCATGCTCGAAAATGGGCATGAGTACCGCTGCTTCGCGCGAGTAGCCGGCCGTCAGCCGCCTCGGATGCAGCTGGACGAATTGGTTATGGATCTGTTTTCGCAATTCCATGGCAAGTGTTGCAAGCGCTCTCCAGCCTCGGTTGCGTCGGGATTCCGTTCCATGCATCTGGCCTCAGTCTGACGAAGTCCTCCATTTGAGGCGAGGGTCAGCGATATCGAACCAGGAGCGCTCGGTGATCATAGCGCAGCCCCGGGTTCCTTGGAAGCGGAGACTGGCCGGCCGGCGCCTTCGGTTATTGAGAAATCACCGTGCCGCGGTGTATCCTTGAGCTTCCTATTGTAGCGGGCCGGCGGGGTGGGTGGGATCTGCGCTGCGCCTGGCATGGAAGTCTATAAATTGATTTGCGGATGGAGTCCTGACCAGCCGCGAAAGGAAAGCAATTATGGCCAAATACAAAATAGCCTGGCTGCCGGGCGACGGCGTCGGCATCGAGATTCTTCAGGCAGCTCGAATTGTGCTGGATAAGCTCAATTTGGATGCCGAGTACATCCACGGAGACATCGGTTGGGAATTCTGGCAGAAGGAAGGTGAGGCCTTTCCGGAGAGAACGATCAACCTGCTCCGCAATGTCGACACCGCTTTGTTCGGCGCGATCACATCCAAACCGATCAAGGCTTCGGAAGCCGAGATCGCCCCGGAACTGAAAGGCAAGGGCTTTGTGTATCGCTCGCCGATCGTGCGCATGCGCCAGCACTTCGACCTCTATACCTGCCTCCGGCCCATCAAGGCCTATCCCGGCAATAGTCTTAATTATAGAGACGGGATCAACCTGGTCGTATTTCGCGAGAACACGGAAGATCTTTATTCGGGAGTGGAGTTCACTCCTGTTCCTGTTGAGCTTTCTGCGCTTTTAAAGAAGCTGGCCAAGCCGTTCGCGGCGTTTCAGCAACTTGCTCCGGAGGAGTTTGCCATTTCGTGCAAGATCAATACCCGCCGGGCGTCGGAGCGGATTGTTCGGGCTGCGTTTGAGTTCGCCCGGAAACACAATAGGAAAAAGGTCACGATCGTTCACAAGGCCAATGTTGTGCGCGCCACCGATGGTCTGTTCCTTGAAACAGGCCGGGCGGTTGCGAAAGACTATCCCGAAATCGTCACCGACGACGCCAATATTGATGCGATGACCATGTGGCTGCTAAAGAATCCTTTCAATTATGACGTGCTTGTGGCCCCGAACCTTTATGGCGACATCGTCTCGGATCTCTGCGCCCAAATGGTCGGCGGACTGGGCTTCGGATGTTCGGGCAATATCGGGGATCGCCTCGCAGTCTTCGAACCCACCCATGGGTCGGCTCCGAAGTATTCCGGAATGATGAAGGTCAATCCGATCGCCACGATTCTGGCTGCCAAAATGATGCTGGATTGGCTTGGAGAGAAAGACAAGGCTGACCGTCTTGAGACGGCGGTAGCTGCCGTTATCCGCGAAGGGAAAGTGCGTACCTACGATATGGGCGGGAACAATACCACCATGGAAATGGCGCACGCAATTGCCAGCAAACTGGCCTAGGCATTGAAACAGGCAACTGAAATTCTGAAATACGGTGACAGGCTACGCATTCCCTCATTTCCCTCCGTTTGCTGAGACCAGGCCGAGCGAAGAAATGAGGGAATGCGTAGCCTGTCACCGTATTTCCTAATTTTTGTGAGGGCGACAATGGGAATGACAGTTGTGGAGAAGATTCTGGCACGCGCCACGGGCCGGGCCAGCGTCAAAGCCGGAGAGGTCGTGGAGCCGGCAGTGGACCTGGCGATGTCGCATGAGAATGGCGCGCTCGTCATCAATCAGTTTCAGGAGATCTACAAAGGAACGGGGCGAGAGCCCAACGTTTGGGATCCCAGCCGGGTGGCGATCATATTCGATCACCGCGTTCCAGCGGAAAGCGCCAAGACCGCGACCAATCAGAAAAAGGTTCGCGATTTCGTGCACAAGCAGGGGATTCAGAAGTTTCACGATGTGCGCGGCGATCAGGGCGGCATCTGCCACCAGATTCTCCCTGAGTACGGCTATGTGCGTCCTGGAGCCGTTGTCGTTGGGACCGATAGCCACACTACTTCGCACGGGGCTCTGGGAGCTTTTTCATTCGGCATCGGTGCCACCGAAATGGCGAGCGTCTGGACGCTCGGCAAAGTGTTGAACCTGGAGGTGCCCGGCACCATCCAAGTTGTTGTAAACGGACGCATGCCGGATCACGTGTCACCCAAGGACCTGATTCTGCACCTGATCGGCCTGCTGACCGCCGAGGGCGCAAACTTCATGGTAATCGAATTCCATGGGGATACGATTCGCAAATTGTCCACATCCGGGCGGTTGGTGCTGTGCAACATGTCCGTGGAAGCCGGCGCCACCTCGGGCATTGTCCCGTCCGATCATGAGACTGTCCGGTACTTGAGGGAAGAAGCCCACGTCAAGGATGATCTTCAAACGGTAACGCCGGATGCCGACGCAATCTACAGCCGGGTCGTCGAAATTGACGCCTCCAAATTGTCACCGCAGATCGCGTGTCCGCACACCGTGGATAACGTGAAGTCGGTGGAGGCTGTGGCTGGGACCAAGATCAATCAGATCGTGATCGGCTCGTGCACAAACGGACGTCTGGACGATCTGGCCGCAGCGGCCCAAATCCTGAAGGGAAAGAAAATTGCCGAGGGTATTCGCATGTTGGTGTTTCCGGCATCGTGGCGCATTTATAAAGAGGCGCTCAAGGCCGGCTATCTCATGGATCTGGTCGATGCTGGAGCCGTCATCATCAACCCCGGCTGCGGCTGCTGCCTGGGGGTGCACCAGGGAGCACTGGCCGACGGCGACGTGGCGCTCTCGACGACCAATCGCAACTTTCAGGGGAGGATGGGGAACCCGAAGTCGGAGGTCTACCTCTGTTCTCCGGAAGTGGCAGCGGCGAGTGCCCTGGCGGGCGTTATTCGAGATCCGAGATAGGAGGTGGCCATGACTGCAAAAGTTGTGATGACATTTGGCAACGACATATCAACCGACGCCATTTATCCGGGAAGATTCATGGCGACCGTTCTCCCCACGGAAACTCCGCAGTATGCTTTTGCGGATTACCCCGAATTCCGTGCGCTGGTAAAAGATGGCACCATGCCGGCAGGGAGCGTGATCGTGGCCGGTTCGAATTTCGGCTGCGGCTCCTCACGCGAACAGGCGGCCTCGTGCTTGCGAGGCTTCGATCTCACCGTTGTGGCACGCGGTTTCGCGCGCATTTTCCTGCAAAACGCCATCAACCTGGGATTGCAGGTGCTGGCTTGCCCCGAGATCGAAGCATCGGCCGGCGATGAGCTGGAGATCAGCACCGACTCCGTTCTTAACCGGACCACCGGCAAACGCTTCGCAATTCAGCCGCTGCCCGAAGCCAGGCAGGCGATCATGAGGGCGGGCGGCTTGATTCCCTACACGCGAAAGCGCCTTTTAGAACAGAAATAACATTCTGAGTACTGAGTACTGAGTGCTGAGTTGTTCAAACTTGTTTTTCACTCAGTACTCAGTACTTTATACGGAGCATCTTGATTGGCTCTGGGAGTGGTCCCATAATTGCAAATTATGGGACCATGCTTGGAGCTTCGACACTCTGATTATCATCCGCTTCACATCTTTGCCTTGCCGGAGCCACTGCGCAGGAAATTGCCGGGCAAGTATCCCGGAGTCGCCGGAAATCGGCCCGCCCTGCGGAGGTGGTCGGTGTGGATTGCTTTCCTGTTTTTTTTCTTCATCCAGATTTGCGATTCGATGGCTCAACAGGAGGTCGGGCGGATTCGCGTTGAGACCACGCTGGTCAATGTCCCCGTGATGGTGAGTGACCAGCGAGGGGGATCGGTTTTGGGGCTGAAGGCGGAAGACTTCCAATTGTATGACGATGAGGTCCGCCAACCGCTTGCGTTTTTTGCCGCTGCCGCTGAGCCGATCCGGGTTGCACTGCTGCTCGACACCAGCAAGAGCACCATCACCGTTCTCGACCGGATTCGCAAAGCGGCTGCCGGTTTCCTGGACCAGCTGCGCCCGCAGGATCAGGCTATGCTGGTGAGCTTCGATTCTGATGTTCACGTTTTATGCCGCTTCGGCTGGGATGTGGAAGATCTCAAGCGCGTCATTCGCGGTATCGAAGTGGGTCCCTATGTAAACACCAGGATGTATGATGCGGTCGTGCGGGTTGCCGACGGGTATTTGCATTCCGTGCAGGGGCGCAAGGCGATGATCCTGCTTACCGATGGCCAGGACTATGGCAGCCACGCTTCCCCCGACGACATGATCCGGGCGGTGCTCAATTCCGGAGTCGTTGTCTATCCCGTGTTTTATGCCGTTGATCGGCGTGAGCTGGTGAGGAAACTCACCGGGGTATCGTTGCCGGCGAACACTGCAGCCGCGGTGGCCTGGGCACAAGATGAGAGAGAGGCTGCTGCTCTACTCCGCCGCACCGCTGAGGATTCCGCGGGCGCGTTCTTTCGCAGCGATGTGACCGATCTGAAAAAAACCTTCACGCGCGTGGCAGAGGAACTGCGCCACCAATATCTACTGGCCTTCTATCCGGATCCATCGCGCATTGATGATATGCAGCACACCCTACGGGTCGATGTCTCGCGTCCTGCTCTCATAGTTCGCGCGCGCCGCAGTTACCATGCCACCCGCGGTAAGCTTCAGTGATTAACCCGGATTCCGAGGTTGGACCCATCTCATGGCCCTATAACCAGTTCAGATTCATGCGGGATTGTAGGCCGCAAATGGAAACAAAACGGTGCGCACGGGAGAGGCAGGTTTTTCATACGATTTGTCTTATGCCTCTGTGTGACATTCCATCCTTCATATCCACGGGTTATTGGATGCCAAACTATTGCTCGCGGATCAGGCGCGGCCGCGCAACCGCGCGGGGCCGGAAACAGCGGCAGAGTGAAGATCGAAGAAACGCAGCGGCCAGTCTTTAGCCTCGCCTGCATAGTCCACGCCGATGCGCGGTGAGACGACAATTTGATTCCTTCTCCCTTTGGGCAGCCTGAACATGCGTATGTCTCCTCCGGCAAGCAGATCCTCTCCGCTCATCGACGCGCTGATGCTCAGCGCAGAACAGAGGCGCCCCGGTCCGGACATGAGCTTGGCAGGCGTGCCGTACGGGCCCTCTGCCGCTCTCAGGAGCACGGCTTCAGCGATGCCGGCAGGCCGAGTGACGATGTTGGCACAGTGATGCATGCCGTAGACAAAGAAGACATAGAGGTGTCCGCCCTCCATGTACATCGGCTCCACCCGCGCCGTGCGCCGGCCGCGCCACGAGTGGGCGGCCGCATCCTTCCGGCCAAGGTAGGCCTCCGTCTCCACGACGCGCCCACCATACCAGCGGCCCTGGTGACGGCGCCCAAGCCACATGCCGATGAGTTTTCGCGCCACCATGTCAGTTCTCGAGAGATAAAAGGAGCGGGGCAATTCGGTCATTCCCAGAGCATCGGGATCGAACCATAGACGGGGATCAGGCGCAGCTTCTGGCATCCCATGCATTATACCGGAGACCAGATATTCTGTGATTTATTCAGCAACTCTGTAGCGCGCGGCTCTCCAAACCCGACATGCGCACCCCAGAGTGCCCTCGGCGCAAAAACACCAAACAAGCAGGTGATTTCAAATAACTACGATGCGAGAACGTGGCGGAGCGCCGGCTCCAGTTCGGGATAACAAAATTGGTAACCAGCCTCGATCAAGCGCGCGGGCACCACTCGCGCGCTGGCAAGAAGCACCTGGTCGCCCATTTCGCCGAACATCATGCGTATTGCAAAGGTGGGAACTGAGAATACTGCAGGACGACCCAAGGCACGCCCGAGGATTTTTGTGAATTCGCCATTGGTAACAGGATCAGGAGCCACTGTGTTGATCGCGCCGCCGAGCGAAGGATGGAGGAGGGCAAAAGAGATGACCTCCAGCAGGTCGTCGAGGGCGAGCCACCCCATATACTGGGTTCCGCTTCCGAGTCTGCCTCCGATACCGAAACGGAATGGCGGCAGCATCTGCGGGAGCGCTCCTCCGGCGGTGCTCAGGACCATGCCAAGACGAAGCACGACCAGACGAATGCCGCCAGCCGCAGCGACACTTGCCGCCTGCTCCCATCGGCGGCAGACGTCTGCAAGAAAGCCGGAACCAGGGCCGCTCTCCTCACGCAGGATCTCGGCGCCGCGATCGCCATAGTAGCCCACCGCCGAGGTGCTGATCATGACCTGGGGCGGTCGACGGAGGGAGGCCAGTGTCCGGGCCAGCAGGTCCGTGCCCCTGACGCGGCTGTCGAGAATGCGTTTTTTCTTTACGGCGGTCCATCGGCCTGCTGCGATGCTTTCGCCCGCGAGGTGCACTACAGCCTCGGACCCCTCCAGGGATGCGGCATCGATTCTGCCAGCCTCCGGGTCCCAGAAAATCTCCTCTGCGCCCTGCCGTGGAATCCTGCGAACGAGGCGAGTCACGCGTTGGCCACGGGCGGTCAAAAACGGGACGAGCGCGGAGCCGACCAGTCCCGAGGTACCAGTGACGAGGATATTCATCGTGGCCTCCATTCCTGCGGGCAGGGTGATCGGCAGGTTGGGATCTGCTGCACTGATGCTGTTTATTGCAAGGGGCAGCCCTTCGGGCCGGGCCTGTCCTAAGGGCCGGGAATCAAAAGGACTCTACTTCTTCAGCGTCAGCAGATATGCAACTATGTCCGCCAGATCAGCGTCCGAGATCTTGGCAGCGGTAGATGCCGGCATGGTCGTACGCTTTTTCATTTCCTGAGGGGTGCGGATCCATTTCATCATCAATTCAGCAGTCAGCCTGGCCCCGACGCCATCGAGCGGATATTTCTTGTTGGCAGGCATCCCGGCAACCGCATGGCACCCTTTGCAGTTTTTCTTATTGTATAAATCTTCGCCCTTTTTGGCATCTGCTGCGAAGGCCACTGCCGACAAGGACAGAGCCAGGGTAAACACAGTTACCAGCGATATCGATTTTTTCATTGCTCGCTCCGGAGAAGGATGCGTTTTGAAAACCTTTATAAACGCCGCCATATTACTCGATGTTCCGACGTTACGTCCAGCCAGGAGCAGGAATCCGCTGACTTACCGCATGGATGAGCTCGGGATTCGCATCCACATTCTGGGCCGCAACCACGATTTTGTCCTCGGCTCATTCCTCGGATCTTTCCGGATGAATTGAAGCGCCTGTCCGCGTTGATAAGGGAAAATTTCCCTGATTTGTGCCACTCCCATGTTGAGCGATCATAAGCTAAATCATTGTCAAAAAATCAGATATGTTGATTGTGCCATTGGCACGCATGTTGCGAGATATCGTGCGAGACTGAAAGAAGCCGGAAAAGAGCCGGCTGGGAGGATTGCCATGAAAAGAGTCAGCCAAAAAATGATCTTTGTGGTGATGATCGGGATGCTCTGTCTGGGCGCCGCATCGTTGGCGCAGGAAAAGGCGGACACGAACCTGATGAAGTTTGCAGCCGGGCAGAAGGTTAAGGTCGCAGGCGAGATCGTCAAGCGCGACGGCGACAGCTTTGTGTTGCACAATGTGCGCGGCGAGGATGTCCTGGTCAAGCTGACCGCAGCGACGGTCATTAAAGAGAAGAAAATAAACCTCTTCCGCGGGGCCAAGAGTTATACCCCGGCGCAGTTGGTGCGCGGGCTCGAGGTTGAGGTTGAGGGATTGGGTGATCAAAGCGGCGCTCTTGCAGCGCGGGACATCAAGTTCACGCAAACAGAGTACCTGGTAGCGAACTCTGTGGAATCCCGTGTGACTCCAGTGGAAGGGAGACTGACCGATTCGGAAGGGAGGCTGACGCGCAGTGAAGAGAATGCCCGGCATCTCTCGGGTCAGGTGGAGGAAGTTAGAGACGTCGCCAATACCGCGCGCGGGAATGCCAAAACAGCCCAGGATACCGCCGATTCGGCAATCGCTGGCGTGAATGCCGCCAAGGAGCAGATTGCGACGGTAGACCAGACCACCAACGCGCGCATTACCGCCGTGGATGATTTCGAAGTCAAGAACACCGTGGCTGTCCATTTTAAAGTCAGCAGTGCCGTTCTGTCCCCCGAGGCTAAGGCGCAACTGGAAACACTGGTCAAAGAGGCGCTGGCACAGAGAGGATACGTGGTTGAGGTAACAGGATTTGCCTCATCCGATGGCGATGCCACATTGAATAGGGTTTTGAGTCAACACCGAGCCGATGCAGTGGTCCAATACCTTGCCGATAGCATGGTGCCGTTGCGACGAATCGTCACGCCCTTCGGTTTTGGCACCAAGATGCCGGTGGCGAACAACCAGACGCATGCCGGAAGAGAAGAGAACCGTAGAGTGGAAGTGAAGGTTTTGGTCAGCAAGGGCTTGGCGGTCTCTGAACTGCAGAGTGCCGGGGCGATCAAGAATCAGAAGTAGCCTGCAAGGTTGGTCTCAGGGCGCCAGGATTATGGTGCTTGTTCTGATGGTGATTACGCAGTGCCGGGCGGCCTCCTGGGCCGCTCCGTGAGTTTTACTCACAAGAGCAGATGGATGAGGGGGAGATGCGGGCGAGGCTGAACCCCCTCACCAACTGCCTCCGCCGGTTACCCGGCTTTCCGCATCTCCCGATCATTTACATCGGCACGCCCCACCGTGAGTCTTAGAAGTATTCATAACTGATTTTCTGTGGCCTCGATCACTTACATCACGAAATCGCAGCAGGCTTGGCATTCATTTTCAGTGGTTCAAATTCAGCGGCCGGGGGCATTGGGCAGCCTGGGTTTCTGATCCTGCGGTATGGCGCTCTTGTAAGTGAAGCCCTTCGTCCGTTCCTTGAACTCAGCTTGCGCTTCCTGAGAGATCTTTGGGTTCATGAGAGCCTCAACCCCTGCGCCCGCGATGGTTTTGGCTGCGGTCAGCATGCCCTGCAGCCCGATGGACGAGCCCGCACAGGTGGTCACTGCCCAGCTGTGGCCCGGCGACTCGAGAGGAATACAGGCTGTGCCGAGGGACGCCGTGGGCACAATCCAACTCACGTCGGCCACGTCGGTGGAACCGCCTCCGGAGTATCCTTTCGGTTCCTCCAACGGCTCAATATTCGAACTCATCCCCTGCTCCTTCTTGCCGAGCGACTTCTGGATGGCGCGCGCCAGTTCCTGATCCGCGGCCGTGAATGCAGGCGGGCCGACGAATTGCAGGTTTTTGTGCAACAGGCGGGCGACGGCGCGGTTAACGAGTTTATTGTACACACCGGTGATCAGATAGACTTCATGGGTTGTGCCGCTCATCAGCGCAGCTCCTTCCGCGATCTTCAGGACACGCTGATAGACTTCCTCCACCTCGGCGCGATCCTTGCCGCGCACGAAGTACCAGACCTTGGCATAGTCGGGCACAACATTCGGCGCCTTGCCGGCGTCGGGAATGACGTAGTGCATGCGCACCGTTGGACGCACATGCTCACGCAGGAAGTTCACTCCGACATCCAGAAGTTCGACGCCATCGAGTGCGCTCCTGCCGTCCCAGGGATCGCCGGCAGCATGGGCGGTCTGGCCATGGAAGGTCACTTCGAAGTTGTTCAGCGCGTTCGTGGTGCCGAGGCTGACCTCGTTCAAGCTGCCCGGGTGCCAATCCAGGCAAAGGTCGAGATCATTGAACAGCCCGGCTTTTGCCATATAGACTTTCCCGACCACCGTTTCCTCGGCAGGACATCCGAAAAACTTGATGGTCCCTTTCAGATTGTTTTTGGCCATGGCCTCCTTGATGGCGATGGCAGCGGCGGCACTCGCGACCCCGAACAGGTTGTGTCCGCATCCGTGGCCCGGGTCTCCCTCCACGAGTGCTTCTTTACGCGGCGAGCCTGCTTTCTGCGACAGCCCTGGGAGGGCGTCGTACTCGCCGAGGATGCCGATGACGGGTTTGCCCGATCCGTAGGTTGCCACGAACGCGGTCGGCAAATCCGCAACCCCGCGAACGACGGCAAAACCATGCCCTTCTATAAAAGCTGAGAGTTCTTGCGCAGATTTGGTCTCCATCAGCGCGGTTTCTGCGTATCCCCAGATATGCCCGGCGGCAGTATTCATCGCCTGCCGATTGTTTTCGATCCAGGTGATTGCCTCTTTCTTGCAGGCATCCATATCCTGGTTCTGCCCGACGATGGCTGTCCCTGACAGCAGGAGAGTTATGACGAGGGCGGGAAGGATGCGTTTCAGGTTAGCCATGTTCGGACCTCCGATAGAATGGTTCTGGTTTTTAAGTCCGGTTCAGTATAAACCGCCAACCCACAAATACTCAAAGACTCTAACAGGACATCCGGCAATCCCTGTTATCTTCAAGTTTTTGACCTACAGAAAGTTTGTTGAACTTCGCCGCCCGGGTTTATAATCAGGCCCCGTTAAATTTCCAATCCAGGAAGGAGCCCACGATGAAGTCCGGAATTACCTGTGCAGGTCTCGCGGTCGTGTTGATGCTTGCGATCGCTTCTTTTTCCCAGCAAGCCCCGAATGCGGCCGGCGAGCAGCTAATCAAGAAAGCCAATGCCATCCACGAACGGGCGATCACGCTTGACACCCACGTCGACATTCCTGGCAGCAATTACGATCCGGGCGAAAAATCCACCGCCAAGTGCACGCTGACGAAGATGGAGAAGGGAGGCCTCAAAGGAGTATTCCTGGCGGTTTTCGTCGGACAGCGGCCGGAGCTCAACGAGCAGGGATACAAGGGCGCATACGACCAGGCGATAGCCAAATTCAATGCGGCTCATAATGTCGCGGAGAAGCTGTATCCGGACCGGTGCGCGATCGCGACTTCGCCTGCCGAGGTTGAGCGTATCGCGAAAACGGGCAAACGAGTGATCATGATTGGTGTAGAGAACGGTTACCCAATTGGAACCGATCTGGCGGTAATCAAGAAGTTTTATGACCTGGGGGCGCGCTACATTACACTGAGCCACAGTGGTCACAACCAGATCTGCGATTCGTCAGGACCGTCCCAGCCCATGCACAACGGGCTTTCACCCTTCGGCAAGCAGGTGGTTGCAGAGATGAACCGGTTGGGGATTATGGTTGATGTCTCGCACATCTCCGAGAAGTCCTTCTATGATGTCATCAAGGAGACCAAGGCCCCCATCATCGCGTCGCATTCCGGGTGCATGGCGCTGAATGTCAGCGACAGGAATCTGACGGATGATCAATTAAAGGCTCTCTCTAAAAATGGCGGCGTGGTCCAGGTTGTTGCGCTTGGCAGTTTCCTCAAAGGGGATTCCCCGGAACGCAGGCAGGCCATTGCGAAGCTCCAGACCGAGTTGGGCTACCGGCGTATGGGCAGGGGGGAAACGCAGGGGATGACCGAGCAGCAGCGAGCGGAGTACGCCAAGTTGGGGCAGGTCTATCAAGAACGCATAAGGGAGGTCGATGCCAAATATCCGCCTTCCAAACCGGCAACCATTACCGATTTTGTGGACCATATCGATCATGCGGTAAAAATCGCAGGGATCGATCACGTCGGTATCGGCACTGACTTCGATGGCGGCGGCGGTATCCCCGGATTCAACGATGATGCCGATGCGCCGAACGTGACCCGTGAGTTAGTGCGTCGCGGTTATTCGGAAAAGGACATCGACAAAATTTGGGGCGGCAACCTCCTGCGCGTCTGGCGCGAAGTCGAAAAGAAGGCAACCGCCGGCAAGTGACCCACATGCGAGGTGTCGCATCTGCCGGGGTCGCCATGCCTTTTTCCGGCTCGCATTTTGATTCGCGCCGGCCGTTAGAACCTGGTTGGCCGGGGCCGATTCTCTGCTATATTTGAATCGTGAAAACGAATATCGACCAGGTTGCTGCTCGAATTGCCGAACTGCAAAAAGAAATCGAATACCACAACTATCGCTACTACGTCGAGAACGATCCGATCATCAGCGACGAGGAGTACGACCGGATTTTTCGCGAGCTCCGGGAACTGGAACGGGAGCACCCCGAGCTCGCATCACCCGACTCCCCGACGCAGCGTGTGGGCGCGGAACCCCAGGAGCGGTTCCAGAAGGTAGAGCATCTGAGACCGATGCTGAGCCTGGCCAATGCTTTTGATGAGGAGGAGCTGCGCGCATTCGATCGACGCATACGCAATCTGCTCGAGATTGATGAGATCGATTTTGTCACGGAACTGAAGATTGACGGCAATGCAGTGGCGTTAATCTATGAGGATGGAGTGCTCGTACGCGGCGCCACGCGCGGAAATGGCCTGGTGGGCGAGGACATAACCTCAAATCTCAAAACCATTCGCTCCATCCCGCTGCGGCTGCGCGCTCAAGGCAAGCTTCCGCCACGCCTGGAGGTCCGTGGCGAAGCGTATCTGCCAATTTCCGCGTTCAATCGGATCAATGAGGAGCGCGAGGCGGCGGGGGAAAATGTCTTTGCCAATCCGCGCAACGCCGCAGCCGGAGCACTGCGGCAGCTTGATCCGCGCATCACCGCAGCGCGCCCCATGGCCTTCTTCGCTTATGCCATCGGCAACGTCGAGGGGATGGAAGCTGGAGGTCAAATGCAGGTTCTGGAACAGCTTCGCTCCTGGGGTTTTTCCGTCAACCCGAACTATCGCCATCGGCGGACGATTGAAGACGTCATCAGCTTTTGCCGTGCCTGGCAGGAGAAGCGCGATACGCTCGATTACGAGATCGACGGCGTCGTAGTCAAGGTCAACGATCTCGGCTACCAGGAGCGGCTTGGCGCCGTAAGCCGCGATCCGCGCTGGGCCGTGGCTTTCAAGTTCCCGGGAAAGCTGGCGACCACACGCCTGCTCAAGATCGAGATCAACGTCGGGCGCACCGGAGCCTTGAATCCTTATGCCATTCTGGAACCTGTGCAGCTGGCCGGCGTGACGATCCGCACGGCGACGCTTCACAATGAGGATGACATCCGGCGCAAAGACATCCGCGAAGGTGACGTGGTCATTGTCAAGCGCGCAGGGGATGTCATCCCGCAGGTGGTCGGGCCTGTGCGTGAAAAAAGGACGGGAACGGAACATGAATTCAAGTACCCCACCGAGTGCCCTGCCTGTCACCAGAATGTTGAGCGTGCCGAAGGCGAGGCCATGGCCTATTGCCGGAATCCGCATTGCCCGGCCCAGCGTTTGGAAGCACTGATCCATTTTGTGAGCCAGGGCGCGATGGATATCCGCGGGCTCGGTCCCCAGACGATTGAAAAAATACTCGACCTCAACCTGATCTCCGATGCGGCGGATTTGTACTCGCTGACTGCGGAACACCTGGCGCGCTTGCCGAACTTCAAGGAGAAGTCGATCAGCAATCTGCTGGCGAGCATGGATCGCAGCAAATCCCAGCCCTTCCGGCGGGTCCTTTTCGCGCTCGGCATCCGCCATGTCGGGGAAAGCATCGCGGAACTGCTGGCCTCTGCATTCGGCAACATGGCAGCCTTGATGACTGCCGGCGAGGAACAGATTTCGGCGGTTCAGGGAATTGGGCCGGAGATTGCGCGCAGCGTCCGGAATTATTTCGAGGCAGAAGAAAACCAGACCCTGATCCGGAAGCTCAAGCTCAAGCCTGCGGGCCTTCAGTTTGCTGTTTCCGGCCAGGAATCTGTCAGAGGCGGACCGTTCCTTGGCTTGACCTTCGTAATCACGGGCACGCTGCCGTCTTTGAGCCGAAAGCAAGCGACAGAATTCATTAAAAAGCGCGGCGGCAAGGTCGTGTCGGCTGTGTCCTCGAAAACCAACTATCTGGTTGCGGGCGCGGATCCCGGTTCGAAGCTCACCAAGGCCAGAGAGCTGGGTGTAGGGCTGCTCAGCGAGGAAGAGCTGATCAAATTGGCCGGCGAATAGGGCGAACCGCCGATCCTCGGCGGCGGCCACGGCGCGTCGAAAACCACGAGATACGCAAGAACCACGGAGGCGGAACCCGTGTTTTCCCGATATTTCGTGGCTTCTTTTTTCAGGGAAGTTCATGTCCGAAGTCGTCACGATCAGCGCAAGCGCAAACCCGAGGCCCAATATCCGGCTCATCGCGTTGCTGAGTCTTGGCCACATGATCGTCGACATTAACCAGGGCGCGCTGCCGGCATTCCTGCCGTTTTTAAGAGAGGTGCATTCGCTCTCATATGCTGGAGTCGGCACGCTGGTTCTGGTCGCCAACCTGACCTCATCGGTGATCCAGCCGGTGTTCGGCTATTTCTCCGACCGGCAGGCGCGGAGATGGATGCTGCCCCTTTCCGTGCTGCTTTCCGGGCTGGGAATGTCGCTGGTCGGGGTGGCCTCCGAATATTGGTTGCTGCTTGGACTGTTGATTGTCATGGGGCTGGGTGTGGCTTCCTTTCATCCCGAAGGTTACCGCACCGCGGCAAGCGTAGTCGGCGAGAAGCGGGCTACTGGGATCTCCTTGTTTTCGGTGGGCGGCAACGCCGGTAATTCCTTTGGCCCGCCCATCCTCACCGCCTTGATTGCCGGTTACGGGCTGAGCGGGAGTCTTGGACTGCTACTTCCTACGCTGATTATGACAGGGCTGCTTTTGCTGATCCTGCCTTACCTCTCCGCCCCCCAGTGGATGGCCGACACACATTCAGCCTCACCCCGTCACCGGGAGAGCATGCCGGGTGCGATCGTGCTGCTGATCCTTGTGGTCGCGCTCCGATCCTGGGCGCAACTTGGATTCACGACCTTCATCCCGTTTTATTATGTCGAACATCTGAAGGCCGACCCGCACAGCGTGGGAATCCCCTTGTTCGTATTTCTCGGCGTGGGTGCGATCGGCACGGTGATTGGAGGCCCGCTCGCGGACCGCTGGGGCGCGCGGCGATTCATGCTCTACGGATTTCTTGTCGCCGCACCGCTGGGCGTGCTGTTTCTCTTGTCCCGCGGTGGACTGGCGCTGGTTTTTCTCGGGCTATTTGGCGGTGTGCTGATTTCCACGTTCACCATTTCTGTAGTACTTGGCCAATATTACCTGCCCGGCAACACCGGTCTGGCTTCCGGCCTGATCGTCGGTTTTGCCATCGGCACCGGCGGGCTTGCGGTCACGCTGCTCGGATGGATTGCGGACCACTTCGGCCTTCTCGTCGTTTTGTGGATAGCAGCGCTCATGCCGCTGGCTTGCTTTGCGGCTGCGGTCTTTCTTCCCCTCCCGCGCGGTGAGAAGTAAGCCTGAGAATGGCACTTCCAGCAGTCTCAAGCCTCTTGAGACTGCTTGCCTCTGCTCAGCAGATGCGGGGGAGTTGTTCGCCGGTCAGCATGTCCACAATACGGCCGGCGCCAATGCTGCTTCGCATGGTAACCAGGCCAGGAGGATCTGCGGCGACGGTGCCGATCAGGCTGGCGCCCTCGCCCAGCGGATGTGACCGCAGCAGGGTCAACGCACGACCGGCGTCACGTGATGCGACGATCGCTACAAAGCGCCCTTCGTTGGCCACGTAGAGCGGATCAAAACCCAGAATTTCGCAGGCCCCCCTGACGTCTTCCCGGACAGGGATGGCGATCTCATGAATGCCGATATGCAGCCGGGCTGCCTCGGCAATCTCGACGAGGGCGCTCGCCAAGCCTCCGCGCGTGAGGTCCCGCAGGCAGTGAATCTCGATTTTGCCTTCCATCAGCGCCAGCACCGCGCCGGCAACGGAGGCACAGTCGCTTTCGATCGTGGTCTCGAAAGCGAGGTTTTCGCGCACCGCCATAATGGCGATGCCGTGTCGGCCGATATCTCCGCTCAAGAGAACCGCATCGCCAGGCTTGATGCTTGTGGGCTCGATGGGATCGCCGGCCTGGACGATACCAATGCCCGCGGTATTGATATACAAACCGTCACCCTTGCCCCGATCTACAACCTTGGTATCGCCGGTCACAATCTGCACCCCAGCTTCTTTCGCCACCCGGCTCATGGATTCTGCCACGCGCCGGAGTGTTTCCATCGGGAGCCCTTCCTCCAAGATGAAACCGGCGCTCAGGTAGAGAGGTCTCGCGCCACACATCGCCAGATCATTGATCGTACCGTTCACGGCCAGAGTGCCGATATCGCCGCCCGGGAAGAAGAGAGGGTGCACCACGTACGAATCTGTCGTAAAGGCGAGCTTGCGCGCTCCGAAATCGAGCACCGCCCCGTCGTGGCGCGAAGCCAGCGACGGGTTGCTGAAAAGCGGCAGGAACAGGCCCTCGATCAACTGGTGGGTTAGCTTGCCTCCGCCACCATGAGCCAACATCACGTTCGGGTACATGTCAGTCGGGATCGGACAGGTGAATCCAGGCGTATCCGCAGGCTTCATGGTTTAATCTCCAGACAATGGCGTGGAACTGTGCAGCTGGATCCTTCGATAGCGGTAATAGGCTGCGCAAGCGCCCTCGGTGGAAACCATCGTTGCCCCAAGCGGGTGCTCGGGAGTGCACGCGCTTCCGAACGCAGGACATTCATGCGGTTTTTTGACACCTCGCAAAACGGAGCCGCTGATGCATACGGCTGATTCTTCAACGACGCGATCGGCCACGCCGAAGCGTTTCTCCGCGTCAAAGGAGGAATATTTAGGCCTCAAGCCCAGACCGCTGGCAGGGATTTCCCCGACGCCCCGCCATTTGCGCGGCACCACCTCGAATACTTCGCGGATCAGCTCGATGGCGGGTCGGTTTCCATCTCTATGCACTGCGCGCGTGTATTGATTTTCGACTTCGGCGCGCCCTTCTTCCAGCTGCCGGATCGTCATGTAGATGCCCTGGAGAATATCCAGCGGTTCAAATCCGGTCACCACGATGGGCACGCGGTATTTGCGGGCGATGGGCTCGTATTCCGAGTAACCCATAACTGCGCACACATGCCCGGCCGCCAGGAAACCGCGCACGAGGTTGGCGGGCGAGGAGAGGATGGCTGCCATTGCGGGCGGCACGAGCACATGGGAAACCAGCAGTGAGAAATTTGAGACGTTCTGCTGAAAAGCCTGGTACACCGCCATGGCGTTGGCCGGGGCGGTGGTTTCGAAGCCGACGGCAAAAAAGACCACCTGCCGCGCCGGGTTGTCGCGTGCGATCTTCAGGGCATCGAGCGGGGAATAGACAATGCGGATGTCACCTCCCTGCGACTTCACCGTGAGCAGGTCTCTCGATGTACCAGGGACGCGCAGCATATCTCCGAAAGAACAAAACACGACATTAGGATTGGACGCGATCTCGATCGCCTTTTCGATCAATTCCACGGGGGTGACACACACAGGACATCCGGGACCGTGGACCAGCGTCACATTGTCGGGCAGCAATTCGTCGACTCCAAACCGCACGATGGAATGAGTCTGACCACCGCAAACCTCCATGATGGTCCAGGGCCTGCTCGTGATCTGCCGGATGGCGCGCGCGAAGCGCTCTGCCGCCTTGGGATCGCGATATTCGTCAATGAACTTCATTGTGCTTCATTCCCCTCCAATTCGGCCAGGTCGCCCATCTCGCGCAGATATTCGAAAACCTGATTTGCCTCGGCTTCGTCGATGATGTTGATGGCAAAGCCGACGTGGACCAACACGTAATCTCCCACCTTGGCTTCAGGGACGTAGGCGAGATTGACCTGTTTGACGATGCCGCTGAAGTCCACACGCCCGCTCCTCAGAATGGAGTCGTCGCCTTCAATGCTCACGATTTTTCCGGGAACTGCCAGACACATCTCACTCACCCCTTTGCTGGGAACGCAGGACCGCGGCGATCTGGCCCAGCGCAATCCCTCCGTCGTTGGGGGGAATGCGCTGGTGCCAGTAGGGCCGGAAGCCCTCTGCCTCCAGCCGCCGGACCGTGCGCTCCGTCAAAAACCTGTTTTGGAAGCAGCCGCCGGAAAGGGCGACCTTTTCCAGCCCAACGCGCCGCGCAACTGCGACGATCATCTCCGCCAGGGAAACATGAAACCGGGCCGAGACGGCTCCGATCGGCACGCCGCGGCTCAGGTCGGCACTAAGCGCCAGAATCATCGGCTCCCAGTCGATGATGATCAGCTCCCTGTCCTCTGGCGCAAGTTTCCTCGTGGTCAACGCGTACGGATAACCGGTACCGGCCTCTTCTTCGGTTATCGCGAATTCGAGCTCCATCGCAGCCTGGCCTTCAAAGCTGACTTTCTGGCGCAATCCGCTGAGCGAAGCTACGGCGTCAAAGAGCCGGCCGGCGCTCGTTGTCAGCGGCGAGTTCACCCTCTTGTTCAGCATCTGGTGCAAAACCGCCGCCTCGACCCGCGAGAATGCCTGCAGCGGTCTCAGATCGCAACGGTCGAAAAGCCGATCGCCGAAGATCTCATATAGTACCCCAATTGCAGTCCGCCGGGGTTCCTTGATTGCGCTCGCGCCTCCGGGCAGTCGGAAGCTGCGCAGCGCGGCGATCCGCAAGAACGACGATTTATCCGCCAGTAGAAATTCTCCGCCCCAAATCGTGCCGTCCAGCCCGTAGCCGGTTCCATCCCAGGAGACTCCCAGCACTGGATCCTCCAGTTCGTTTTCCGCCATGCAGGCCGCGATGTGTGCATAGTGGTGCTGCACGGTCACGAGCGGTTGGCTGCAGGATTGCGCGAACCTGGTAGAGAGGTAATCGGGATGCATATCCGTGACCACGATCTCGGGCCGGGTTTCATAGAGGTCGTAGAAACTTGCGATGACCTTGTGAAACGCTTCGGCTGCTTCCGGGGTCTCCAGGTCCCCAATGTGCTGGCTAATGAATACATTGTTCCGGACAGCCAGGGCAATCGTATTCTTCAAATGTCCTCCGACCGCCAGCATTGCAGGTGCTGGCTGCCGCAGGCTAAGCGGCAGCGGCGCATAGCCGCGCGCCCTGCGCAACACGAGTTCCCGCCCGAGCATGACCCGCACAATCGAGTCGTCCATGTGTCGCACAATCGGGCGATCGTGCACCAGGAAAACGTCTGCCACGCCCTTCAGCCTCTGAAGCGCTTCGCGCTCATCGATGCAGATTGGCTCATCTGAGAGATTGCCGCTGGTGGCAATGATGGGAAATGCCAGTTCGCGCAACAGCAGATGATGCAGAGGCGTGTAAGGAAGCATCACCCCCAGATACGGATTGCCTGGGGCTACGGAAGACGCGATCTGACCATCCCGCAGCTCTGCGGAGTTGCGCCGCAGCAGTACGATCGGGGATTCGGGGGAAAGGAGCAGGCGCTCCTCGAGGCGGGATACGTCACAGTGCTTCCGTACCGCGTCGATCGAGGGATACATCAGTGCCAGCGGTTTTTCCTCCCGGCGTTTGCGGGCGCGCAGTCGTTCCACGGCTTCATGATTTCGGCCATCTGCGACCAGGTGGAACCCACCCAGCCCTTTAACCGCCGCAATCAGGCCTGCCCGCACCGCTGCGGCCGCGGCGAGCAGAGCCTCGTCGCCTTGGGCCTGGATTTGGCCTGATGCATTCCACAGTTCGAGTCTCGGACCACAGACGGGGCAGGCTGTAGGCTGGGCGTGGAAACGACGATCCAGCGGGTCCTCGTATTCATGCCGGCATTCGGGACACAATGCGAAACGCTTCATCGAGGTGTTGCCGCGATCATATGGGAGCGATTCGATGATCGTGAACCTGGGGCCGCAGTTGGTGCAATTGGTAAAAGGATAGCGATACCGGCGGTCTGCCGGATCAAGAATCTCGGCAAGGCAATCAGGACACGTGGCAATATCCGGAAGCACCAGGGTATTGCGGGCGCCGCCGGAACTACTTGATCTGATTTCGAACCCGGCAAACTCAACCGGATCGAGATAAGCGAATTCGAGGCTTTGAATGAAGGAGCGTGCCGGTTTTTCAGCCTCAAGGCGCAGCAGGAAAACCTCCAGAATGTCCCTAGCACCCTGGACTTCAATGAACACTCCTTCACTGGAATTCAACACCCATCCCTGAAGGTCAAGTTCGGTAGCCAGGCGATAGACAAAGGGCCGAAAGCCGACTCCCTGCACGGCTCCGCGTATGACGATATGAGCTCGTTGGATCACGATCGGCGCACGCCTTTGCCCTTGAGCCAACCGCACCACTCGGCAATTCCTGCGTTGGTAGTGCAAGAAGTCTCGAAGACCTGCAAATGGGGATTAATCTGAAGAGCGTTGCTTTTCAAGGCGGCCAGATTGCAGTTCACGTAGGGGACCAGATCGATCTTGTTGATAAGCAGCACGGATGCGTTGCGGAACATGCCCGGATATTTCAACGGTTTGTCGTCACCTTCGGTGGTGCTGAGCACGACGACCTTCATGGCCTCGCCGAGATCGTAATTCGCCGGGCAGACCAGGTTGCCGACGTTCTCGATGATGAGTAGGTCCAAACCGTCCAGGTCCATTTGCGCCAGCGCATCCTGCACCAGCCTTGCTTCCAGATGGCAGCCGCCGTTGGTCACGATCTGGACTACCGGCACCTGATACCGAGCCACGCGCCGGGCGTCTAAGTCGGTCTGGACATCGCCTTCAATGACAGCGACCTTGAGGTCCTTGCCCAGATGCTCCAGCGTGCGCTCCACGATGCTGGTCTTGCCCGCACCCGGTGAACTGACGAGATTGAGCACCAGAATGCCGCACTGTTCCAGGCGGGCCCGGTTCTGGCGGGCAAATTCGTCGTTCTTTTCCAATACCTTGCGTTCTATGGTGATGATATTCATACTGCTCCTGCCTGCCGGTCCGACAACTCGATCTCGACGACCTGCAGCTCCGTTCCTGAAATCACTTTGATCTCGCCGCTGCCGCATTGCGGGCATACGAAGGAGGCTCCCTCCACGGCAAACACCTCATGGCAAATCTTGCACTGGGATTGGAGGAGCGTTTCCTCGATATCCAGGCGGGCTTTGCTCAGCAGCGTGTCGTTCACGATTGCGCCGAAGCAGAAATCAAGGGAGTCCGGCACAACTCCGGCCAACTGGCCGACTCTGATTTTCACCAGCCTCACGTCCTCGGCCTGGTCATCCGGGACGTATTGCTGGATGATGTCTACGATGCTCTGGGCAATTGATAATTCGTGCATGGCCGCTCTCTTGAAAGAACCAATTATACGCCAGCTGAAGAGCCGATGCCGATGAATCCGCAGGTCATCATTTAGCGACTGGCAGCCCGATACCCGTCTGCAGTATACTCTCTTCTCATATCGGGAGTGCGGCTTGCGGACGGGCCGCGCAAGGCAAATCACCGGCGTTTCAATTCAGAAGCGGGGAGACAGGATGAAACTTCGATCCATGCACTTGTGGATTCTGGCTTTTGTTATCGTGGCGCTTGCAGCGATCTATCAGAGAATGACCGGGCCGACCTATCCGGTGCGCGGCCACGTCAAGATTGCGGATCGTGATACGTCCTTCAGGTTGCCCCGCAGTTCCGATGCCTCGGGAGATGAGGAGATTCACCTGAATGTTCCCGACACCAAGATCACGGGTATCGTCGAGCTGTGCCGGTATCCGAGCAATGATGCCTGGGCGCGCAGCAACCTCGAGCGTCAGGGAGATGATCTGATCATTCGTATTCCGCACCAGCCGCCCGCAGGTAAGGTAATATACCGTATCCAGCTTCAGACTGGCGCTGATGCGATATGGTTGACGTCCCAACCGGTGGTGATCCGCTACAAGGGCAAGGTTCCCGAATTTATCATGGTGCCCCACATCATTCTGATGTTTCTTGCCATGTGGTTTTCGACGAGAGCAGGCTTCGAGGCTCTATTGAAAAGGCCCAATGTCCTCAAAATGACGATCTGGACGATTGTAACGCTGACCCTTGGCGGTATGATCCTGGGTCCCGTAGTTCAGAAACTGGCTTTCGGCGCGTATTGGACCGGCTGGCCGTTTGGCAAAGATCTTACCGACAACAAGACCATCGCTGCCTGGCTCGCCTGGGTGGTGGCCCTGTGGCGTATTCACAGGCGGCCGAACGCGACCGGATGGGCCGTAGCCGCATCGGTCATACTCTTCCTGGTCTACATGATTCCGCACAGCGTTTTGGGTTCGGAAATTGATTACACTAAGGTGCAGTCGCCGTCCATGTGATTTGCATCACATTCATCAGGGTAAACCTGGGCGCCAGAATTGCCGATAGGTAAGTCGTGAACGCAAAAATACAGCGAAGCGACGAGCGCAGCTTATGCGCCGATCTGATCAAGATCGTATGGACAGATGAGTCAGGCAGCAAGCAAAAAGAGATGGCTGCCCTGGAGGATATCTCGCCCGGAGGCGCCTGCCTTCAGGTAGAGCACCCGATCCCTGTCGGTACGCCCATTTCCATTCTCTACCCAGAGGGCCGTTACCACGGCCGGATCCGGTATTGTGTCTTTCAGCACACAGGATACTTCGTGGGCATCGAGTTTGATTCCGGCTACGAGTGGTCCAAGCACCAGTACATGCCTTCGCATTTGCTCGAGCTCCAATCGATCCGCGGCAAGAAGAAATAGCGGTAAAAACCGTTGCGCAACCCGACGGCCCCCAACCTGATCCTAAGACAACCAGGCACACGATAAAGGTGAGAGGATCACCTGCGTGCCCTGAATGACAATAGCTGAGCGCCATTCCTGCGTGTTCCCGCGTGCCCCGTGGGTTTACCAGCTATTCACAAACTGCATAGAAAATAGAAAGCTGTAACTTTGCCGCACGAACGGCACGAAAGCAATTTTGTGCTTTTCAGATTGTCACGATCACAGATCGTTGCCGGAATAGGACAGGTTAAAGCTCTTGTTGCAGAGCGGGAAGCCGGGCACGATATTTTTCAGCAGCGCAAAGGTGAGCGCGCGCCAATTCACGAACGAGGGGTCCTTTACTTTGACGCGATAAAGCTTGCCATCCTGATCGGCCATAATCCAGTGCACGATACTGCCGCGCCATCCCTCCACGAGCCCGAACGCAGATTGCCATGCAGGCCACCGACCTGGAACCTGCGCCAACGGATCTTCGGGCATGCCTTCTGCCGCCTGACGAATCAATTCTGCCGACTTCTGATTCCTACCCCGCATCTCGGAGGTCGGCAAAAAGCCGGGCAATTTCATCGGTCGTGAACCGGGGCCAGGGGGCAGGATTTTCTCTTCTGTCCACGGCCAGGATTCCTTCTCCGGCGTCAAGCACCTCACCCAGGCAAACCACATCAATGTCGGCGGCGCGGAGTGCGCCCATCAGTTCATTTGCCGTTTCCGCCCGGCAGGTGATCAGCAAACTGCCGGAGGCGATCAGTCCCAATGGGTCAAGCCCCAATAGCCGGCAGATTGTCTCGGTCTCTTCGTACACAGGGATGCGATCCAGGTGCACGCGGATGCGATGGCCGCCGGCACTGCTCAATTCGTGCAGGGCCGTGGACAAGCCTCCTTCGGTGATGTCGTGCATAGCGGATACCCCGCCGATGCGGGCCGCGATCACAGCCTCCTTTGCCACGCTGATGCCGGGATCGACGAGAAAATCACGGCACCTCTCAATTCTTTCCTCGTTCCATCCCAGATCACGCAAGCGGTCAGGAAGCTCGCGCGCAATCAAGCTCGTGCCTTCGATTGCCAGCCTCTTGGTCAGCAGAACCCGATCTCCTTCTGCCATCTTTTTCTTTTCGATCAGCTCATCCCTGGCGGCCGTTCCTGCAACCTGAGCCGAGACCACCGGTCTGGTAACAGCATCGGTAACTTCGGTATGTCCGCCGCACAGGATCAATCCTTGACTGCGAGCGGCCTGGTGCAGCTCCTTGATCGCGAATTCGATCTGGGCGGCATTGACCCCGATGGGGAAGAGCAGGGAGGCCAGAAGCCAGCGGGGAGTAGCTCCGCTGGTAACAACATCATTGACGTTGACGGTGACTGCGTAAAATCCGCCGGCATCCGTCGCAAACGTAATCGGGTCGGATTTAAGCACCAGAACCTCTTCCCCCGACAACGCAATCGCCGCCACATCTTCGCCTACTCCGGGTGCGATCAGCAGGGGAGAAGCATCCGCATCGAGATTGCGAAGGAAGCGATCCAGCAGATCGTTTGGCAGCTTGCCGGGTGGCAGGGGAGCGTACAGGGCGATGATCTCGTTCAAATCACCCAGGTGCTGCAGTATGAAGTCTGAAGGATGAGCGCAGAGATGTGCTGATTCCCGGCTGGTCAGGAAGGCGGTCAGTGCCCCAGCCTTGTGCCCTGCCTCAATATCGAAGACAAAGTCCCCGACCACCAAAACTTGGGCTGGGGGAATTTCAAGGATCGAGGCCGCCGCCAGGATTCCATCCGGGCTTGGCTTGGGACTATACGGGTCGTCGCGGGAAAGGATGACTGCAAAATCCGACGGTCGGACGTGCGCGAAATCTTCCAGGGCGGCCAGGATTGCAGCGCGGCTGTTGCGGCTGATGATGCCGACCTTCAACCCTCGCAGGCGCAGCAGCTCGAGCACTTCCTCTGCCCCTGCGTTGGGGCGGGATTGCCGGGCAGCTTCCGCTTCAAAACCATCGAGTATCTCGAATGCCTTGGCCCGATCCGCCTGCGAATCCATGCCATGGATGTATTCGAGAACCGGGATTCCCTTGGGGCAACCGATGGCTTCCCTGATGATGCCGAAATCCAGCGATCCGGGTTCGGTGAGTGTGCCGTCGAAATCAAACAACACGGCCCGGATAAATTTCGTCGCGTTCTTCCCATCCATCATGGGCTGAGAATAGGAGGATGCCCCCCGGGCCGCAAGAGGAAAAGAGCCTGCCCGGGGCAAAATTGAGATCCATCCGATGTTGAATAGGGCGGTTTTTGCAGAGCGGAATTTGACGTAAATGTATGAGATTTCGGTTGCTTTCACCCTAGCACTCCCCCATTATTTACGCGCCAACCTAATGTTTATAGCCGTCGTCCTCCCAGGATGGGCGGAGGAATTCATATGACATCATTAGCAGATCGGATTGAGTGTAAAGAACTGTTGAGCAAGGTGGTTCCCATTGAAGAGGCGGTGAAGTTCATTTCGGATCACGGCACCATCGGGATCAGCGGATTCACAAAGTCGGGCGAACCGAAGGTTTTCATGCCTGCCTTGGCGAAGCACTTCGCGCAAAACGTGCCCAACGCCAGAATCGGTCTCTTCAGCGGAGCTTCGCTCTCCGAGGAAGTGGAAAATCCTATCGCCCCGTTCATCAGCAGGCGTGGGCCTTACATGTCGTCTTCGGCATCGCGCAAGCTCATTCATGCCGGCAAGATGGACTTTACCGATGTGCATTTGTCCATGTTTGCGCGCAACCTGCTTTATGGCTTCTACGGGGTTCTCGATGCGGCGGTAGTGGAAGTCTCGCGCATCCGTCCCGACGGCAGCGTGGTTCTGTCCTCATCGGTCGGCATCTCCGCAGAAGCCTTGACCATGGCGAAGAAGATCATCCTTGAGGTCAACACCGCGATTCCCGACTATACCGGGTTCCATGACATCGTGCTGCCCGCCGTGCATCCGAAGGTGTGCTGGCCGATCCCGATCATCAATGTGAGGGATCGAGTAGGCACGCCCTACGTGGAGATCGACAAGAGCAAGGTCGTGGCGGTCGTCGAATCCAACCGGCCGGATTATCCGGTAGAATTCAAGGAAACTCAGATGATCGAAACCAGGATTGCGGAAAACGTCGTCGATTTCCTCATGAATTGCCGCAAGTGGTTCGGCTGGTTGAAACGCCTGCCTCCAATTCAGTCAGGCGTCGGTAACGTTGCCAATGCCATCGTCGGCGAACTCTACAAATCGCCGTTCCAGAAGATCCGCTTCTGGACAGAGGTTTTCCAGGACGGGATGATGCGCTACGTCGAGGACGACGAAAAATTCGACAGCGCCTCGGCTACGGCCGTCTCGTTCTCCTCCCAGGCCAGGAAAGAGTTCGAGCGCCTCTTCTCGACCTGCCGGGACAAGCTGGTTCTCAGGCCGATGTGGCTGTCCAACAGTGCCGAAGTCATTACGCGCCTGTTCGTCATCGCGATGAACACCCCTCTCGAATTCGACATTTACGGGCACGTGAACTCGACCCACATCGACGGATCCAAGGTGATCAACGGTCTGGGCGGAAGCGGTGATTTCTTCCGCAACGCGTACATCAGTATCGTCCACACCCCGTCGATCCGCCGTCTCAAGGATGGCCGGACGGTCAGCTGCGTGATGCCCTACGTGCGCCACATCGACCACACGGAGCACGATATCAAGTGTCTGTGCACCGAGCAGGGCTACGCCGTCAACACCGAAATCCGTTCCGCCCGCCGCCGCGCTGAGGACATCATCGAAAAGTGCACCCATCCGCACTTCAAGCCGCTGCTGCGGGAGTATCTGCGGATTGCCGGTGGAGGGGATGAGCCGCGTGCGACCGATATGGCGGTGCTGCAGGGCTGGTGGAAAGATTATGATACGGCTTGCCGGTGTTTCCCCGCGGACAAGGAGCTCGGCGCGCGAGCCGACTAGTGCATCCGGTACGCGGGTTCACGCTCGTCCCTGTGCGGCGTGAGCCCGCGCTGCGTTTCACTGCAGTTGCCGCAGCGCTTCATATACGGCAATTCCCACGGCCGTTGATAGATTCATGCTGCGTACATGGG